>NZ_JBMRGJ010000009.1:0-141008 GCF_049384325.1 Stenotrophomonas sp. CASM114
CGGAAACAAGAAGGGGTCGGATCCGTTTTCCTGCGGAAAACGGATCCGACCCCACAACGAGTGCGCGCAGCGCGCGACCCGCTTTTGATTTTCTTTTTCTTTTCCGTGGCTGGACGCACACGGAACTGTCAGAGGCCGGGCGGGGTGGGTTCGCGGGGGTGTCCGCGGCATGGATGCCGCGGCCAAGCCCCCAGGGACGGGTTCACGGCGTCCCCCGCGAACCCACCCCGCCCGGCCAAGCGCGGCTTTTGCTTTACTCGGCCAAGCAGCCAGCCACGAGGGGCTGTGCCGTTGGCTGGAAATTCAGTACCGCTTGATCCCCGGCACCGTGCAGCCCTCAATCTGCGCATGCGCCGACACCGCATTCTCCTTCTCGCCCCGCGCCAGGCGCGACTGCTCGATCGTCGCCCAATGCCGGCGGCACAGCGGCCCGGTCTTCGAGCCCAGATCCACCGCCTTGCGCGCGAACGTCTCCGCCTGCGCCCACTGGCCCTGCAGCAGCGCCAGTTCGGCACGTTCCTGCAGCACTGCCGGGTCACCCGCCACGATCTCCAGCGCGTGGTCCAGGCTGCTGGCCGCGCCGGCCAGGTCGTTCGCCTGGCGTTGTGCCAGTGCGGTTACCCGCAGATCTTCCACCTGCGAATCACGCAGCGGCTGTACCGACAATTCCTTGTCGTCCGGACCCGCTGCAGCATCCACCGCAGCCAGGCGCTGCGCCGGCGTGGTGGTATCGACCGGCTTGACCACCGGTGGTGCGCTGCTCACGCAGGCGGCCAGGGCCAGGCTGAGGCCGGTCAGGGCCAGGGGCTGCAGCAGGGATCGCATGTTCATCGGCATCATCGGCTCGGGGGAGGAGTGGCGGCGGCAGGTGCCGCGGCAGGTTCGGCAGGCGCTTCCGGCTTGCGGTCCAGGCCGAACCAGCTGCGCCAGCCACCGCCCTCGCCGTCGGCCTCGCCCTGCCCCTCCGGCGACGCGGCCGGCGCGCACGGCGCATAGGCAGGCGCATAGCCCACCACGAACGGGAAACGACGCGCGCCGGGGCAGCCTTCATCGGTGCTGTTGAGGCCGGTGGGAGCCACCGACTGCCAGTCCAGGCCCTTGTTGCTGACCCGCAGCGGCGCGCTCGGCAGGCGCTGGAAGATGCCCGACCAGACCCGCATCGCGCCGGTGGCGCCATACAGGCCGGCCTGCGCGTTCTGGTCGTTGCCGATCCAGATCACTGCCAGGTGATCACCGGTGTAGCCGGCATACCAGCTGTCACGGCCATCGTTGGTGGTGCCGGTCTTGCCGGCGGGCTGCAGGCGGCCGAGGCCATCGGCATTGAGCCGCTGCGCGGTACCGCTGGCGACCACCTGCTGCAGGCCGACACTGATCAGGTTGGCGGCAATCGAGTCGCCTTCCTGCGCCGGTGCCGGGGTCTTGTCGTACCGCTTGAGCAGCTTGCCCTGCGGATCGAGCACGCCACGCACCGCGTGCAGCGGCTGGATCTCGCCGCCGGACGCCAGGAACTGGTACAGCTGCGCCATCGCGTACGGGCTCTGGTCGGTCGAGCCGAGGATCACCGCCGGGTTGGCGTCAGCCTTGATGCCGGCCAGGACATGGATCAGCTGGGTCACGCGCTCCGGGCCGACCTGCATGCCCACGCGCACCGTGGCCTGGTTGTAGGAATGCGCCAGTGCGTCGATCAGGCGCACCGTGCCGTGGCTGCGGTTGTCCGCGTTGCCGGGACTCCAGTTGCGGCCGCGGCCGAGCTGCACCGTCACCGGCGAATCATCCACCCAGCTGGCCAGCGAGTAACGGTCCGGCTGCGCCAGGGCCAGCAGGTAGACGAACGGCTTGAGCAGCGAACCGACCGGACGCTGCGCCTCGATCGCGCGGTTGAAGCCGACCTCGGACACCTCGCGGCTGCCGATCACCGCCAGCACGTCGCCGTTGTGCACGTCGGTCAGCACCATGCCGGCCTGCAGCTCGGGGCGGCGCTTGCTTTCCAGCGACTTGATGGTGCGGGTCACCGCGCCTTCGGCATAGGCCTGCGCGGACGGCGACATGCCGGTCATCACGCTCAGGCCCGCGCCCTGCAGCGCCGATTCCGGATAGTCATGGCCGAGCTGGCGGCGGACCAGGTCAACGTAGGCCGGGAAGCGGTTGGCTGCCACCAGGCCCGGCGTCTTGGGCACGCCCAGCGGTGCCTTCAGCGCGCGCTGGTACTCGGCATCGTCGATCAGCGTGGCCTCGTGCAGCTTGCCCAGCACGAAGTTGCGGCGATCCAGCGCGCGCTCCGGGTTGCGCCGCGGGTCGTAGAAGGACGGCCCCTTGACCAGGCCGATCAGCAGTGCGATCTGCTCGGTCTCCAGCGACTGCAGGTCACGGCCGAACCAGAACTCGGCGCCGGAGGACATGCCATGGATCGCCTGGCTGCCGCGCTGGCCCAGGTACACCTGGTTGAGATAGGCCTCGAAGATGGTGCGCTTGTCATAACGCGCTTCCATGATCAGTGCGTACAGCACCTCATTGAACTTGCGGGTGACCGTCTGCTCCTTGCCGATGCCGAGCAGGCCGCTGCGGGCCAGCTGCTGGGTCAGCGTCGAAGCGCCCTGGCGGCTCTGGCCACCGGAACGGATCGTCACCCACACCGCGCGCGCGATGCCGGACAGGTCGATGCCGTGGTGGCGGTTGAAGTCCTTGTCCTCCACCGCCTGCAGGCCAGTCACCAGCAGGTCCGGCGCCTCGTCCATGCGGATCAGGCGGCGCTCTTCCTGCTTCTGGCCGTACAGGGTGGCGATGCGCGCCGGATCCAGCCGCGCGGCCTTCAGCGCCTTGCGGTTGTCGGCGTCGCGCAGCGAGGCCACGCCGCCATCGGCCAGCGACAGCTCCACCCGGCGCGGGGCCACCCGGCCGTCAACGTCGTTGAAGCCGCGGCTGGAGATGACGAAGCGCCCGCCGTTCACCGCATAGGTGGCCGGCTCCTTGCCCTGCCCGTCATCGCGGTAGGCAGAGGCGGCCAGCTCGGTCTTCAGCGTAGACGCATCCATCGCCTTGCCGGGGGTGAGCACCAGCGGGCGCGCGTACACGCGCGTCGGGATCTGCCAGCGCAGTTCACCGAAACGCTGGGTCACCTGTTGGTTCAGGTACAGCGTATAGGGAATGAGGAAACCCAATCCCAACGCGACCGCAGCCATGCTCCAGGTGATCAGCCGGCGCCGCCACAGCGGACCGTTGTCCTGCTGGTCGTCGTCGGAATCGTCGATGTCGTCGGAATCGTAGCGTCGGGGCACGGGAATGCGAGAATGTAGGGTCTGGCGAGTCTACCCCAGCCGCTGCGGCTGGCGAATTCTCCCGGGTTCCCCTGCTTAAGCTGGAGTTGCAACCGGATGGCGATGTCCCTGGCCGAGATCCGATACCTGATCAACCGCCTGTCGGGCCTGGCCCGCCGGAGCCTGGCACGCCTGCGCACCCGTGGCTGGCGTGCCACCTGGCAACGCATCCGCGTGCATGCCCAGCGCGCCGTCCCCGCCCCGCGCACGCCACTGTTCCTGCCGCCAGCGCAGGATTTCGCCCCCTTCACGGTGCCGTTCAGCGAGTCGCCGGAGGTGAGCATCGTCATCCCGGTCTACAACCACGTCGCCCACACCGTGGCCTGCCTGCGCGCCCTGGCGGCGCACCCGCCGGCCGCCGCGTGCGAGATCCTGGTAGTGGATGACGGCAGCAGCGATGCCACCGTGCAGTGGATGCCGCAGGTGGCCGGGCTGCGCTATGAAGTGCGTGCGCACAACGGCGGCTTCATTGAAGCCTGCAATGACGGTGTATCGCGCGCACGCGGCCGCTACGTGGTACTGCTGAACAACGATACGGTGCCGCAGCCGGGCTGGCTCGACGCCCTGCTGGACACCTTCGGCAGCGTGCCCGACGCCGGCCTGGTCGGCAGCCAGCTGCTGTACCCGGATGGCCGCCTGCAGGAGTCGGGCGGGGTGATCTTCGCCGATGGCAGTGGCTGGAGCTACGGCCGCTTCGAGGCCGCCGATGATCCGCGCTTTGCCAGCCTGCGCGACGTCGACTACTGCTCGGGCGCGGCGCTGATGCTGCCACGCGCCCTCTGGCAGCAGCTGGACGGCTTCGACACCCGCTACAAGCCGGCCTACTACGAGGACACCGACCTGGCCTTCCGCGTGCGTGCACACGGCCTGCGCGTGCTGGTGCAGCCGGCCAGCCGGGTGATCCACGACGAAGGCACCAGCAACGGTACCGACACCGGCAGCGGGGTGAAGGCCTACCAGGTACGCAACCAGGCCATCTTCGCCGCCCGCTGGGCCACCGAACTGGGCCGTCATCCGGCGGTCGGCGAAGTGCCGTCTCCGGCGCTGCTGCTGCGCGGCCGGCGCCAGGTGCTGATCCTGGACGAGGAAGTACCGCAACCGGATCGCGATTCCGGGTCACTGCGCCAGGTCAATCTGATCCGCCTGCTGCTGCAGGGCGGCGCCCACGTTGTGTTCGTACCGACCCGGCGCGAGCACGCCGGTGCGGCCACCGAAGCGCTGCAACGGATGGGCGTGGAAGTCTGGTACGCGCCCTTCCTGGACAGCGTAGCCGGCTGGCTGCGCAGCCACGGATCGCGTTTCGACGTGGCAATGCTGGTGCGTCACCACGTCGCCCACGAATGCCTGCCGCTGCTCAAGCGCTATGCACCGCAGGCACGGACCGTGTTCGACACCGTCGACCTGCACTACCTGCGCGAACGCCGCGGTGCCGAAGTGGCCGGCGACGCAACCCTGCTGCGTGCAGCGGAACGTACCCGCAGCAGCGAACTGGCCGTGATGGAGCAGTGCGACATCACCGTGCTGGTCAGTGCGGCCGAACGGGAGCAGCTGCAGTCCGATGCGCCGCAGGTACGGGTGGAGCTGATCTCCAACCTGCATGAGGTCGCCGGTGCCGGCGCCGTATTCGAGCAGCGGCGCGACCTGGTGTTTGTCGGCGGCTTCCGTCATCCGCCGAACCTGGACGGCATGGAATGGTTCATCGGCGAGGTCTTTGCCCGCATCCGCGCCCGGTTGCCGGAAGTGCGCCTGCACTGCATCGGCGCCGCGGCGCCGGAGTCGTTGCTGGCACTGGCCGCACGCCAGCCCGGTGTGCAGATGCACGGGTTCGTCGAAGACATCACGCCCTACATGGACGGCGCGCGCATCGCCATTGCGCCGCTGCGGTTCGGCGCCGGCGTGAAGGGCAAGATCAACCTGAGCATGGCCCATGGCCAGCCGGTGGTCGGTACCACCTGCGCCGTGGAAGGCATGCACCTGCATCCCGGCCAGGACGTGCTGGTGGCCGATGACGCTGTCGGTTTCGCCGATGCGGTGATCCGCCTGTACCAGGATCCACAGCTGTGGCAGCAGTTGTCCGATGCCGGCCTGGCCAACGTCGCCCAGCATTTCTCACTAGATGCCGCCCGCGCGACCGTGCAGCGGGTGTTCTTCGCCTAGTCCGCCCGTCCACCGGCGCGACGCAGGCGGTCTTCGAACGCCGGCAGTTCGGCCAGGTCCGGTTGCAGCAACCGCGCCTGTTCGGAAGCGTGCGCGGCAAAGGCCAGGTCGCCATTGCCGAGCCGTTCGCTGCCGATCGCCAGCCAGCGCTGGGCCAACCGCAGCCGCGCCGAGGGCAGGCCCGCTGCGGTCGGTGACAGCGTCTGCCAGGCCTGCAGGCAGGCACCCGCCGCCTGTACCCGGTTCTGCCGCAGATTGTCGTCGAAGCAGCGGCGACTGGCGGGCAGCAGGCGTGCTGCGGCAGCCTTGACCCGCGTGTCGCGGGGGGCCAGTGACTGGGCTTCGCGCAGTGCGTCGAACGCGCTGTGCCCCGGTGGGCTGATCCACTGCCCTGCACGTTCGGCACGCTCGATCTTGCGCAGGTGGTCGCGCAGCTGGCGTTCGCGCTGCGCCGTACTGGTCGCGGGCTGCTGCAGGGCCTGTTGCGCCTGGCGCGCACGCTGCAGGCGCTGTGCCAGTTGCTGCCGGATTGCCTGCGAAGCGCCCAGCTCCGCCGCCAGGGCTGCATCGCGTTGCGCCGCATCGAACTGGAAGTCGTCGGCGGATGTCTGGCTGCGCACGACCACCGCCTGCAGCGCCTGCTCACGCCCCCGCTGGGCATTGGGATCATCGGCCGCCACCGCAAGCACTGCCAGGAAACCCTGGGCTGCGGCGTCCAGCTGCTGTCGTTGCAGTGCCCGCTGCGCCTGCCGCAGGCGCTGGTCCACCGCGCGCGCCAGGGCTTCCTCGCTGGCCGGCAGATCGGCATGACCGGCATCGAACTGGCGGGCACGACGCAGGATCGCGGCCGCCTCGGCCAGCTCTCCGCGCCCTGCCAGCGTGCGCGCCTGCAGCAGCAGGTCGCTCAGCGCATCTTCGCGACCTTCCAGCGCCGGCAGGTTGTCCGGCTGCAGGGCAAGGATGCGCTGGAACAAGGGCAACGCACTGCTGTCGCCATCATCCAGGCGTCCGGCCGCGAACGCGTTGCGCGCCTGGGCCAACAACGCACCAATACCGGCTCCGGCACTGCGTCGCGCCTGCAGCTGGCGGGCGACCGCATCGGCTTCGCCCTGCGGCACCTGCAGCTCACGGGCCAGTGCCAGTGCCTGCGCGCTGCCGTCCAGGTCACCGGCGTGCAGGCGATCGCGCGCCTGTTGCAGCGCTGCCGCGCCGGTATTGGCCAGGCCCTGGCGCGCCTGCGGGCGATCACCGTCCAGCGCCAGCACCGCCTGGTAGCGCTCGCGCGCACCACTGCCATCGGCATCGCTCAAACGACCGGCGGCCAGCGCACGATCCCCCTCGGCCAGCAGCTGTTCGATCTGCGGCTCATCCCAGAACCAGTCGGCCAGCGGCTTGCGCAGCAGGACCAGCAGCACGAACACGGCCAGCGCCGCAAGCAGCGCCCAGCGCCAGACCCGGCGCGCATGGCGTGCCTGCAGCCACCACCAGCGGCCCTCGCGACGGACGCGGTCCAGCGCAGGATGTTCAGCGCCATGCGGGCGATGCGGGGGCTCGCGTTCCATGCGTGCAGGGTAGCCGGGGCAGCGTGAAGCTCAGCCGAGGCGACGCGCCTCGCTCACGCCCGGCAGCGCATCAAGCTTGCCCAGCAGCGTCGACAACTGCCCGTAGTCGCTGACCTTCAGCCGAAGCCGCAGATGGGCACGGCCACTGTTGCGCACGTTGTCACTGTGGATGTCGAGCACGTAAGCGTCTTCCTGGGCGATCAGGTTGGTGATGTCCTTCAGCAACCAGCGGCGGTCGACCGCGTCGACCACCACGTCCACTTCGTAGCCGCCACCGGCCTGGCCCCACTCCACCGGCAGGATGCGCTGCGGGCTGGCGGCGGCCAGCCGGGCCAGCGCGGCACAGTCTGCACGATGCACAGTGACACCACGGCTACGGGTCAGGTAGCCGACGATCGGCTCGCCGGCCACCGGCTGGCAGCAGCGTGCCAGCTGCACCAGCAGGTTGCCCACGCCCTGCACGGTGAACTTGGACTTGCCCAGGTTCTCGCGGCGCGCGGTCGGCCGCGGCAGGGTCGGCGCGGGCGCGGGCTGGCTGGCGGCACGTTCCGCCTCCAGCAACGTCCGGCTGACCTGGTTCGGGCCGGTATCGCCCAGCGCCACCTGGATGTACAGGTCATCGACGCTGTCGGCATGGAACTTCTTGGCCGCGACGGCCAGGTCCGAGTGCTGCAGGCCCAGCCGCTTCAGCTCGCGCTCGAGCAGCTCGCGACCGGCCTGCACGTTGCGCGCGCGGTCCAGCTTGTGGAACCAGCTGCGCACCTTCTCGCGCGAGCGGTTGCTGGCCAGGAAGCCATTGGCCGGCATCAGCCAGTCGCGGCGCGGGTCGGCCTCCTTGCCGGTCAGGATCTCGACGCGGTCGCCGCTGCGCAGGCGATAGGTCAGCGGCACGATACGGCCGTTGACCTTGGCGCCGCGGCAGCGATGCCCGACCATGGTGTGCACCTGGTAGGCGAAATCGAGCGGTGTAGCGCCCTGCGGCAGGTCCAGCACCTCGTCCTTCGGGCTCAGCGCATAGACCCGGTCCTCGGTCAGCTCGGCATCGAGCGCCCCGGCCAGTTCATTGCCCTGCCCGTCCTGCGCCTGCTCCAGCAGCTGGCGCATCCAGGTGATCTTGCGATCGAAGGACTTCTCCGCGCCCTTGCCGCCTTCCTTGTACTTCCAGTGCGCGGCCACACCCAGCTCTGCCTGCGAGTGCATTTCATGGGTACGGATCTGCACTTCGATGGTGCGCCCTTCCGGGCCGACCACGGCGGTATGCAGC
The DNA here is from genome assembly GCF_049384325.1 of Stenotrophomonas sp. CASM114. Taxonomy (NCBI): domain Bacteria; kingdom Pseudomonadati; phylum Pseudomonadota; class Gammaproteobacteria; order Lysobacterales; family Lysobacteraceae; genus Stenotrophomonas; species Stenotrophomonas sp. CASM114. Next base: position 8,298 of record NZ_JBMRGJ010000009.1, read on the forward strand.
GAGCGATAGTCGTTGGCCTTCGGGCGTGCGATGTAATCATCGAACTCGCTTGGTACCGGCGCCCACAGCGCGTGCACCACGCCCAGCGCGGCGTAGCAGGCGGCGACGTCGTCGACCATCACGCGCACCGCACGGATGTCATACAGCTGGTCGAAGGCCAGCCGCTTCTTCTGCATCTTCCGCCAGATGCTGTAGATGTGCTTCGGGCGGCCGCTGACTTCGGCCTTGATGCCCTGGGCGACCAGCTCGCGCGACAGCACCTTCTTGACGTTCTCGACGTAACGCTCGCGGGCGATGCGGGTTTCGTCCACCTCGCGGGCGATGCGGCGGTAGGTTTCCGGTTCCAGGTGGCGGAACGCCAGGTCCTCCAGCTCCCACTTCAACTGCCAGATGCCCAGGCGGTTGGCCAGGGGCGCGTGGATGTCGCGGGTCAGCTGGGCCAGCGCGCGGCGTTGCTCGTCGTCCAGCTTGTCGGCCGCGCGCATCCGCGCCAGCTGGCGCGCCAGCAGGATCGGCACCACGCGCAGGTCGCGGATGATCGCCAGCAGCAGCCGGCGCAGGCCCTCGCTGTTGCGTCCGGCCTCACGGCCGGCGTGCAGCGCCCACACCGGGTCGGCCGCATCCTGGCCGTCGAGCAGGCCGATCACCGCCGCCTGGTGGCTGCCCAGCGGCAGCTGGTCCAGGCTGGCGCGCAGGCCCGGCAGGTCGAACAGCAATGCTGCCACCACCGCGCCTTCGTCGGCCGAGAGCATCGCCAGCGCATCGAGGGTATCGCCCAGCACCGACCAGGTGGCACGCATCTGGTGGTCGCAATCGGGCGCTTCCCAATGCTCGCGCAGGGCCTGGCGCAGCGGAGCAGGCAGCACCGCTGCCGAGGGACGGTTCAACAAGGCATCCAGGCCAGGGACGGAAGCGCGGTTCACAGCATCGAGCAGGCAAGACAGAGGCCCCTACACTAGCGCCGGTGCCGTTCAGGGACAATCACTGCGGCCACCATCACCCGGCATGAAGACATGCCGCTACACTCGCCAACACATCCAGGAGAGACCCGCCATGCCTTCGATTGCCCTGCGCGTCCGTCCACGGCTGCTGGCCTGTGCCGCCGTGTTGCTGTCCCTGTCCGCGCCTGCGCTGGCCCAGCGCGTGGTGGAGGGCGACCTGCAGCAGCAGATGTCGCCCGCCGAGTTCAAGGCCGCCGGCCTGGACAAGCTCAGCGCCGCTGAACTGGCCACGCTCAACCGCTGGCTGCAGGGCAAGGTCGAGGCGGCCACCACCCAGGCCGTCGCCGCAGCGCGCGAAGAAGGCCGCCAGGAAGTGATCAAGAAGAACCGCGGCTTCCTGGACTTCGGCAGCAGCGAACCGATCGAAAGCACCCTGCAGGGCGAATTCCGTGGCTTCGGCCAAGGCCGCCGCTACGTGCTGCAGAACGGCCAGCAGTGGGAGCAGATAGACGCCACGCACTATTCCGGTGGCCGCAAGGAAGCGCCGAACGTCAGCATGCGCCCGGGCGTGATGGGCGCCTGGTACATGAAGGTGGACGGGGTGAACGTGCAACCGAAGGTTCGTCGCACCAAGTAACGCCCGGGCATTCCGGCCGTGCCGGATCCATGCCCGGCGGCCATGGTCGCCCGATGGGGCGACCATGGCGCGCGTTCACGCCTGGCGAAGTGCAGCCACCCGCTGCGCCAGCTTCTTCGCCGAAATGCCGGTGCGCGCCCCCAGCTCCTGCGCGAACAACGACACCCGCAGCTCTTCCAGATCCCAACGCAGCGCCTGCCATTGCGGGCGATCACGCAGGCCCTGCTGCTCGCCCGCTTCCAGCGCCTCCAGGAACGGGTGCAATTCCAGCATGCGCGCCTGGTCACGCGGCGGATCACGCTTGGCACGCTCGGTGCGCAGGATCATCGCCTTCAGGTAGCGCGGGTACTGCGCCAGCGCGTCGGCCGGCGTGTCGCGCAGGAAGCCGGGGTGGATCAGCCCGGCCAGCTGCGCTTCCATGTCGTCCAGGTTGCCACGCGCCCAGCCCATCAACGGCGCCTCCAGCAACGGCTTCAGTTCCGCCACCAGCGCCAGGATGGACTCGGCCAGTTTCAGCCGCGACATCGCCTCGCCGAACAGGGCCTTGGCCGCATGCTCGCGGCGTTGCTCGAAGGCTGCCGCATCGCGGATGTCTTCCAGGCCTTCGGCCAGCACCGCGTTCATCGCCGCATCCACCAGGTCTCCACGCAGGCGTTCCTGCGATTCGATCGCGGCATACAGCAGGCCGGTCTTGGCACCCACCGGCAGCTGCTTGCGCGCCTGCTTGACCTTCTCGGCCAGGGCAATCTCCAGCAGCCGGCGCACACCCAGCGGGTGGGCCTCCTGCGCCTGCTGGCGATCGGCGAAGATGCGCAGCGCCACGCTGTCGCCCTCGTCCAGCAGCGCCGGATAGGCCGGAACGCCGGCTTCACCGGGCACCTGCAGCGGAATCGGCGCGGCCGGGAACGTGCGCAGGCCATCGGCCGCCATCTCGCGCCCCGCGCGTGCAGCGAAGGCATCGCCGGCACGGCCGCCGAATTTCGCGCGCAACGCATCGAGATCACGCGAGGTCGCCAGCACCTTGCCGTGCTCGTCGCGCAGGCGCAGGTTCATGTGCAGGTGCGGTTCGATCGAAGCGGGTTCGAAATCGAGCGCCGTCACCGTCGCGCCGGTGGCACGTGACAAAAAGCGCGCCAGTTCGCCAGTGATGGCATCGGCGCTGGGCTGCGGGAATGCCTCGAAGAACGCACGACCGAAGTCCGGCGCCGGCACGTAGTTGCGGCGCATCGCCTTGGGCAGGCTGCGGATGAGTGCCGAGGCCTTGTCGGCGACGAAGCCAGGCGCCAGCCAGCCCAGCTGCACCGGGTCCAGCGCGTTGAGCAGGTGCAGCGGCACGTCCAGGGTCACGCCGTCATCATCGGCACCCGGCTCGAAGCGGTAGTGCAGTGGCAGGCGCGCCTGGCCCAGCGGCAGGTACTTCGGGTAGCGCTCCTGTTCGCTGCCCTCACCCGGCAACAGGTCGACCAGTGACCAGTGCAGGGTCTTGCGCTGTTCCGGCGCCAGCCCCTTCCACCAGGCATCCAGCCCTGCCGCCGAATGGATCTGCGGCGGCACCCGGTCCAGGTACCAGCGCGCCTGCCAGTCCTCGTCGGCCACGATGCCGGCGCGGCGCAGCTTCGCTTCCTCCTCGCGGGCGACCTCCAGCACTTTCTGGTTGTCGGCCACGAAGCTGGCGCGGGTGTTGATCTCGCCGGTCACCAGCGCCTGGCGCACGAAGATGTCGTGCGCCTCGCCCGGTGCGATGCGGCCGTAGTGCACCGGCTTCTTCGGTGCCAGCACCAGGCCGAACAGGCTGATCTGCTCGGAGGCCAGCACCTGGCCCTGCGCGCGCGACCAGTGCGGGTCGAAGTGCTTGCGCAGCAGCAGGTGCGGCAGTTCGGCGATGACCCAGTCCGGCTCGATCGCGGCCAGGGTCATGCCCCAGACCTTCTGCGTGTCCAGCAGGTTGGCCACCAGCAACCACGGCGGCGGGCGCTTGGACAGCGCCGAACCGGGGAACGGCAGGAAACGGCGCTGGCGTGGCGCCTGGAAATCGCCCTTCTCGGTGCGGTGCCCGATCTGCGTCGGCAGGCCCGCCACCAACGCCCGGTGCAGGGTCTGGTAGGCAGCCGCGCGCACGCGTTCGCTGAAGCCGCCGCCCGCCGGTGCCTGCTCCTTCTGTGCACGTACGGCCACCGGCGTCGGCGCCGCTTCGGCCTTGCCTTCGCGGGCCAGGCGTGCAGCGCGGTGCAACTGGCCACGGGTGGCCTTCACTGCGGCGGCATCATCACGCGCTGCCGCCGGCGCACTGCTGCCGGCCAGCAACGGCGCCATCGACGCCTCGTCGGCCTCTTCCTTCCAGCCCAGTTCCTCGCACAGCAGCCGCAGCTGGCGGTGCAGCTCGCGCCACTCGCGCATGCGCAGGAAGCCGAGGAAATGACGGCCGCACCAGTCGCGCAGCTTGGACTGGGTCAGGTCTTCATGGGCCTGCCGGTAGGCATCCCACAGGCGCAGCACGCCAACGAACTCGGAACGACCATCGGCGAACTGCGCATGCGCGCTGTCGGCGGCACCGCGTGCTTCGGGCGGACGTTCGCGCGGGTCCTGGATGCCCAGGAACGAGGCGATCACCAGCATCGGCCGCAGGCAGCCGGCGGCCTGCGCGGCGACCAGCATGCGCGCCAGCTTCACGTCCACCGGCAGGCGTGCCATCTGCTTGCCGATGGTGGTCATGCGCCGCTCGGCGTCGATCGCACCCAGTTCGGTCAGCTGCTGCCAGCCATCGGCCACCGCACGCTCGTCCGGCGCTTCCAGGAACGGAAACTCCTCGATGCGGCCCAGGCCCAGCTGCAGCATGCGCAGGATCACCCCGGCCAGGCTGGAGCGGCGGATCTCCGGATCGGTGAACTCCGGCCGCGCCTGGAAATCGGCTTCGGCGTACAGGCGGTAACAGATGCCCTCGGCGATACGGCCGCAGCGGCCCTTGCGCTGGTTGGCGCTGGCCTGCGAGATCGGCTCGATGTGCAGGCGGTCCAGCTTGTTGCGCGGACTGTAGCGCTTGACGCGGGCAAAGCCCGGATCGACCACGTAGCGGATGCGCGGCACCGTCAGCGAGGTCTCCGCGACGTTGGTGGCCAGCACGATGCGCCGGTTCGGCCCGGGATTGAACACCCGGTCCTGGTCCTGGTTGGACAGCCGCGCATAGAGCGGCAGCACCTCGGTGTTGCGGTACTTGCGGCGCTCCAGCGACTGGTGCGCATCGCGGATCTCGCGTTCGCCCGGCAGGAAGATCAGCACGTCGCCGCGCGCATCCAGGCGGGTGATCTCGTCGATGGCCGACACGATGGCGTCGTTGACGGTGCGTTCGCCCTGGTCTTCGCCCTCGCCTTCCAGCGCGCGATAGCGCACTTCCACCGGGTAGGTGCGGCCTTCGACGCTGATCACCGGCGCATTGTCGAAATGCTGGGCGAAGCGTTCGGTATCGATGGTGGCCGAGGTGACGATCAGTTTCAGGTCCGGGCGCTTGCGCAGCAGCTGCTTCAGGTAGCCCAGCAGGAAATCGATGTTGAGGCTGCGTTCGTGCGCCTCGTCGACGATGATCGTGTCGTAGTTCGACAACCAGCGGTCACTGGCGATCTCCGCCAGCAGGATGCCGTCGGTCATGAACTTGATGCGGCTGTCGTCGCTGACCTTGTCGTTGAAGCGCACCTGGTAGCCGACCAGCTGGCCCAGTTCGCTCTGCAGTTCCTGCGCCACGCGGCTTGCCACCGCACGTGCGGCAATCCGTCGCGGCTGGGTGCAGCCGATCATGCCGGCCTGGCCACGGCCTGCGGCCAGGCACAGTTTCGGCAGCTGGGTGGTCTTGCCCGAGCCGGTTTCACCAGCGATCACCACCACCTGATGGTCGCGGATCAGCCCGATGATGGCGTCGGCTTCACGCGCAATCGGCAGCTGCGGGTCCAGAGTAATGGACGGCTGCTGCTGCGCCCGGACCTGCCGGCGCTGCACCGACGCCTGCAAGGCCTGCTCGAAGGTAGCGGCCAACGCCGCATCCTGTGGCTTGGCCTGGCAACGCGAGAGCATCCCCAGCAAACGGCCCCGGTCGCGGCTCATGGCGCCGTCGATGGCGGCGCGCTGTTGGCGCAGGCGGGACGATGGATTTTTATCGATAGAGTTCATCAATCGGTTCGTTCAAAACTTTGATAGCGACCAGTCATCACGACCGGTTTATTGTGAAGGCCAACGATTCCACAAGGAGGAACCCCATGGCGAAGACCAAGAGCACGACCAAGGCCAAGACCGGCAAGCAGAAGCTTGCAGCGGCGGCACCGTCGGCGCCGAACATCGATATCGGGATCACCCAGGGCGACCGCAAGAAGATCGCCGACGGTCTGTCGCGCTTCCAGGCCGATGCGTTCACGCTCTACCTGAAGACGCACAACTTCCACTGGAACGTGACCGGGTCGATGTTCAACTCGCTGCACACCATGTTCGAGACGCAGTACACCGAGCAGTGGGCGGCACTGGACGACGTGGCCGAGCGCATCCGCGCGCTGGGCTTCAATGCCCCGGGCTCCTACCGGGAATTCGCTGCGCTGACCTCGATCGCCGAGGAACCGGGCCTGACCGACAGCGCGGACTGGCGTGAAATGGTACGCCAGTTGGTGGTCGCCAACGAAGCAGTCTGCCGTACGGCACGTGAAGTGCTGGAGGTGGCGGCCAAGGGAGACGACGCCCCGACCGAGGATCTGATGACCCAGCGGCTGCAGACCCACGAGAAGTACGCCTGGATGCTGCGCTCGCTGCTGCAGTAAGAGTTGGGGGGCCCGGCAGGGCTGCGCCCTGCACCCGCAGAGGCCTTAAAGCCAAGGCCAGAGCCAGAGCAAAAGCTGGCCTCCTGTGGGTAGGCGGGGTGGGTCCGGTAGCAGGGGACGCCGTGAACCCGTCCTTGGGGGCTTGGCCGCGGCATCCATGCCGCGGACACCCCTGGCACCGGACCCACCCCGCCTTCGGCAGTTTTCCGCGATCTGCCGGCAAAGCCATTGGGGTCAGATCCGTTTTCCCCAGGAAAACGGATCTGACCCATTTTGTTTGTCGAGTTCTGACAGTTTTCATCCACGCATGGCGTGGATTGATCTGGCCCCCCGTCACCGGGAAACTGTCGGGGGTGGGGCGGTGTGGGCTTGCAGGACCGTTGGCGCCATGGATGGCGCCATCGAGCCCCCAAGGACGGGTTTACGGCGTGTCCTGCAAGCCCACACCGCCCCGCCCAATAAGCAGACAGCCCAGAGCCGGCTGTTGCCTTTGACGTTGCACTGGCTTGCAGCAGGTGCAGGGCGCAGCCCTGCCGAACCCCTACCCCTCCCTCCGGGGTAAACTAACCGGATGGCTTCCCGTCCCGCGCACGACCTGCTCCAACGCGTCTTTGGTTACGACGATTTCCGTGGTCCGCAGCAGGACATCGTGGAGCATGTGGCTGCCGGTCACGATGCCCTGGTGCTGATGCCCACCGGCGGCGGCAAATCGCTGTGCTACCAGGTCCCGGCCCTGCTGCGTGACGGTTGCGGCATCGTCATCTCGCCGCTGATCGCGCTGATGCAGGACCAGGTCGAAGCCCTGCGCCAGCTCGGCGTGCGCGCCGAGTACCTGAATTCCACCCTGGATGCCGAGACTGCCGGCCGCGTCGAGCGCGAACTGCTCGCCGGTGAGCTGGACATGCTCTATGTCGCTCCCGAGCGGCTGCTGACCGGTCGCTTCCTGTCGCTGCTGTCGCGCAGCCAGATCGCCCTGTTCGCCATCGACGAAGCACACTGCGTGTCGCAGTGGGGCCACGACTTCCGCCCGGAATACCGCCAGCTGACCGTGCTGCACGAGCGCTGGCCGCAGATCCCGAGGATCGCGCTGACCGCCACCGCCGATCCGCCAACCCAGCGCGAGATCGCCGAGCGCCTGGATCTGCAGGAAGCACGCCACTTCGTCAGCTCCTTCGACCGCCCCAACATCCGCTACACCGTGGTGCAGAAGGACAACGCCCGCAAGCAGCTGACCGACTTCCTGCGCAGCCACCGTGGCGAGGCCGGCATCGTCTACTGCATGTCGCGGCGCAAGGTCGAGGAGACCGCTGAATTCCTCTGCGGCCAGGGCTTCAACGCCCTGCCCTACCACGCCGGCCTGCCGCCGGACGTGCGCGCGAACAACCAGCGCCGCTTCCTGCGCGAGGACGGCATCGTGATGTGCGCCACCATCGCCTTCGGCATGGGCATCGACAAGCCGGACGTGCGCTTTGTCGCGCATACCGACCTGCCCAAGTCGATGGAAGGCTACTACCAGGAAACCGGCCGCGCCGGTCGCGATGGCGAGGCCGCCGAGGCCTGGCTGTGCTACGGCCTGGGCGACGTGGTGCTGCTCAAGCAGATGATCGAGCAGTCCGAGGCCGGCGAAGAGCGCAAGCAGCTGGAGCGGGCCAAGCTCGACCATCTGCTGGGCTACTGCGAATCCATGCAGTGCCGCCGCCAGGTGCTGCTGGCCGGTTTCGGCGAGACCTACCCCCAGCCCTGCGGCAACTGCGACAACTGCCTGACACCGCCGGCCTCGTGGGACGCGACCATTCCGGCACAGAAGGCGCTGAGCTGCGTCTACCGCAGCGGCCAGCGCTTCGGCGTCGGCCACCTGATCGACATCCTGCGTGGCAGCGAGAACGAGAAGGTGAAGCAGCAGGGCCACGACAAGCTCAGCACCTATGCGATCGGTCGCGATCTGGATGCGCGCACCTGGCGCAGCGTGTTCCGCCAACTGGTCGCCGCCAGCCTGCTGGAAGTGGACAGCGAGGGCCACGGCGGCCTGCGCCTGACCGACGCCAGCCGCGACGTACTGACCGGCCGCCGCCAGATCAGCATGCGCCGCGACCCGGCCAGCAGCACCAGCGGGCGCGAGCGCAGTGCGCAGCGTACCGGGCTGTCGGTACTGCCGCAGGATCTGGCGCTGTTCAACGCCCTGCGCGGCCTGCGTGCCGAACTGGCCCGCGAACAGAACGTGCCGGCGTTCGTGATCTTCCACGACAGCACCCTGCGCAACATCGCCGAACAGCGCCCGACCAGCCTGGATGCACTGGCACGGGTCGGCGGCATCGGCGGCACCAAGCTGAGCCGTTACGGCCCGCGCCTGGTCGAGATCGTGCGCGAAGAGGGCTGACGGTATCGCGTTGCCGCGCTGCGCGGCCGCCGGGCATGGTCCCAACGGCGCGCGGGCGCCCCGGTAGAGCCGAGCCCACGCTCGGCTGCCCCTGCGCGAACAGCAGCCGAGCGCGGCCCCGGCTCCACCTTGGTGCAGCTCCAACCTTGAACCGGCCATTCAGCCGGAAGTGCATCCGCGCCCGCTTGCGGCTAGATTAGCGCCATGTCCCTGGCCTCGACCCTGCTTCGTGTCGTGCTCATGCTCAGCCTGTTGCTCAACGGGCTGAACGCGGCCATGGCCAGCGGTCATGAAGAAATGGGGCGGATGGCACACGCCGTCGCGGCCGCCGCAGCTGGCGGTGACGCCGACTGCCACCACCACGCCGGCATGCAGGCCGACCCGGCCCCGCAGGCCAAGGCCTCCGCCCACGACGCCCACTGCCAGATCAAGGACTGCGTGCGCAGCTGTGCCCAGCACCCGTTGCTGGTGGTGCAGCCGTTGCCGTTCATGGCCGGCCCGGCGCTGTCGCTGGCCCCGCAGCCGATGCCGGCCACCGGCCGTCCGGCGCCGCCGCTGCCGCCGATCTCACGCCCTCCCATCGGCTGATTCCACATGCACCGTGCGCCCTGCGCACCGTAGCCGGCCACCTGCCGGCGTCTTTACGTGTCTGGAGTCACCACCATGAATACCCGCATTCCCCCCGGTCCGGGCGCCGTGCCCATGCCGTCGCGCCGCCTGTTCGTGCAGGGCCTGGCCGCCGGCGGCGTGGTTGCCGGCATCGCCGCCGTCGGCGCACCACAGCGCGCGCTCGCCGCCGCCACGGCCACCCCGCGCCTGGCCGGCGCCCCAGCCGTGCTCAGCGACACCCGCATCGAACTGGCCATCGGCGAATCACTGGCCAACTTCACCGGCCGCACCCGCCCGGCGATCACCGTCAATGGATCGCTGCCGGCGCCGATCCTGCGCTGGCGCGAAGGCCAGACCGTGGACCTGTTCGTGCGCAACACGCTGGAACGCCACCCGACCTCGATCCACTGGCACGGCATCCTGCTGCCGGCCAACATGGACGGCGTGCCCGGCCTGAGCTTCAACGGCATCGGCCCCGGCGAGACCTACCACTACCACTTCCAGCTGAAGCAGTCGGGTACCTACTGGTACCACAGCCACTCGATGTTCCAGGAGCAGGCCGGCCTGTACGGCGCGCTGATCATCGATCCGGCCGAACCGGCGCCGTACCGGCACGACCGCGAGCACGTGATCATGCTGTCCGACTGGACCGACATGGATCCGGGTGCGCTGTTCCGGCGCATGAAGAAGCTCGCCGAGCATGACAACTACTACAAGCGCACCCTGCCCGACTTCCTGCGTGACGTGAAGCGCGGGGGCTGGTCAGCCGCGCTGTCCGACCGTGGCATGTGGGGGCGGATGCGGATGACGCCGACCGACATCTCCGACATCAACGCCCACACCTACACCTACCTGATGAACGGCACCGCCCCGGCCGGCAACTGGACCGGGCTGTTCCGCAGCGGCGAGAAGGTGCTGCTGCGTTTCATCAATGGCGCCTCGATGACCTACTTCGATGTGCGCATTCCCGGCCTGAAGATGACCGTGGTCGCCGCCGATGGCCAGTACATCCACCCGGTCAGCATCGATGAATTCCGCATCGCGCCGGCCGAGACCTACGATGTGCTGGTGGAACCGAGCGGCCAGGATGCCTACACGATCTTCTGCCAGGACATGGGCCGCACCGGCTACGCTGCCGGCACGCTGGCGGTGCGCCATGGCCTGCAGGCGCCGATTCCCGAGCGCGACCCACGCCCGTTGCTGACGATGAGCGACATGGGCCACGACATGGGCAGTGGTGGCCACGGCGGCCACGACATGGCCGCGATGAAGGGCATGGAGGGCGGCTGCGGCGCCAGCATGGGCCACGGCGCGCCTGCCGGTGGCGATACCGCCAGCAAGGCGCCGAAGCACCCGGCCAGCGAGCGCAACAACCCGCTGGTGGACATGCAGAGCTCGGCCACCGAACCGAAGCTGGACGACCCCGGCATCGGCCTGCGCGACAACGGCCGCCAGGTGCTGACCTATGGCGCGATGCGCAGCCTGTTCGAGGACCCCGATGGCCGCGAGCCCAGCCGTGAGATCGAACTGCACCTGACCGGGCACATGGAGAAATTCTCCTGGTCGTTCGATGGCATTCCGTTCGCCAGCGCCGAACCGCTGCGGCTGAACTACGGCGAGCGCATGCGCATCGTGCTGGTCAACGACACCATGATGCAGCACCCGATCCACCTGCATGGCGTGTGGAGCGATCTGGAGAACGCGCAAGAGGAATTCCAGGTGCGCAAGCACACCATCGACATGCCGCCCGGCACCCGCCGCAGCTATCGCGTGCGCGCCGATGCGCTCGGCCGCTGGGCCTACCACTGCCATCTGCTGTACCACATGGAAGCGGGCATGATGCGCGAAGTGAGGATCGAAGAATGAGCCGCTCACTGCTTTCCCCCAGCCTGCTGGCCCTGGGCCTGGCCGCCGCATTGCCGGTGTTCGCGCAGTCGCACGCCGGGCATGACATGGCCGCGATGGATCCGCCCGCAAAGACCGCCAACGCGCCGGTCGAACAGGCCGATCATTCGAAGATGGATCATTCGAAGATGGATTCGGGCGCCACAGATCATGCCGGCATGGATCACTCGAAGATGGACCATGGCGCGATGCAACCGGCGGCGATGGACCATTCGCAGATGGACCACGGGGCAATGGGCCATGCCACGCCCGCGCCCACCGAACCGCGCGACCCCATCCCGGTGCCGTCCGATGCCGATCGTGCCGCTGCATTCCCACCGATCGCGCACGGTGCGATGGAGCATGCGCCGGAGATCAACAGCCTGCTGCTGATCGACCGCCTCGAACATTGGGACGGCAAGAACAGCAACGGCCAGGCCTGGGAGGCCACCGGCTGGATCGGTGGCAACATCAACCGCCTGTGGCTGCGCACCGATGGCGAACGCAGCCGCGGCCGCACCGAGTCATCGTCGCTGGAAGCACTGTATGGCCGCAGCGTGTCGCCGTGGTGGGACGTGCTGGTCGGCGTGCGCCAGGATTTCCGGCCGGCCGACTCGCGCACCTGGGCAGCGGTCGGCATCCAGGGACTTGCACCGTACAAGTTCGAGAGCTCGGCCACGCTGTATATGGGTTCCGGCGGCCAGGTGCTGGCCAAGGCCGAGGTCGAGTACGACGTGCTGCTGACCAACCGCCTGATCCTGCAGCCGCTGCTGGAAGCCACCGTCGCTGCCAGGGATGAACCGGAGTACGGCATTGGTCGCGGACTGAACAAGGTCGAAGCCGGGCTGCGCCTGCGCTATGAGTTCAGCCGCCGTTTTGCGCCATACATCGGCATCAGCCACGAGCGCACGTTTGGCGACACCGCCGACTACGCCGGTGACCACGCGCGCGACACACGCTGGGTGGCCGGCGTGCGCATGTGGTTCTGAGCAGCGGCTCGTGCGCAATGGCCAGCCCCGGCAGCCGCCGGGGCCGGCTACACTGCGCCACGTTCCAGTGCAGGCACCGCCATGTCGTTGCAGATCCGCCGCGCCACCCTTGCCGATGTCGACGCCCTGTCGGCGATCGCCATCACCACCTACACCGAAACCTGGGGCGACTCGTACCCCGCGCAGGAGCTGCATGATTTCCTGCAGGCGCACTACAGCAGCGAACCGCAGCGCACTGAACTGTCCGACCCACGCAGTGCCATCTGGCTGCTGATGGACGGCGACGCCGTGGTCGGCTACCTGGCCGCCGGTGCCAACACCCTGCCGCATGCCGATGCACGCGAGGGCGACATCGAACTGAAGCGGTTCTACATCCTGGCCGCACACCAGAACGGCGGCCATGGTGCACGCCTGATGGACGCGTTCATGGCCTGGCTGGACCAGCCGCAGCGCCGCACCCTGTGGGTGGGCGTATGGGAAGAAAACTTCGGCGCGCAGCGCTTCTACGCGCGCTATGGCTGCAGCAAGGTCGGCGAGTACGACTTCATCGTCGGTGATACCCACGACCGCGAGTTCATCCTGCGGCGGCCATGATCATGCAGCCATGTAGCGTCGAGCCATGCTTGGCCAGGGTCTGCAATATCCAGTCGAGCATGGCTCGACGCTACAAACTAGAAATCGAACAGTTCCGACAGGAAGCTGTCCTTCTTCTTTTTCTTGTAGCCCTGGCCCCGGTTGTCCTCGTAGCGCTGGCCGAGGTGGCGGGTATCACGGTGCATCACCAGTGGCGGCGACGCCGGCTGAGCCTGCACGGGCGCTGGCGGCGGTACGGCCGCACCGGCGCCTGCGCGCTCGATGATCTTGTCCAGCTCGCCACGATCCAGCCACACGCCGCGGCAACTTGGGCAGTAATCGATCTCGATGCCGTGGCGTTCGGCCATCTGCAGCGTCTGGGTCTTGCACACGGGGCACAGCATCGGTATTGCTCCTGTCGGTCTGGTTTCGACTGTACCTGCACCGCGATGACTGTGCGGCAACGCGTGACCGATGGCACAGGGACTTCCGGCGCGTGCCCACATGCCTACCGCGCGGCACACTGCGCCCTTGTTCCGCAGGGAATGCGTACATGCCCGTATTGTCCCGCCTGCCCACCACCGCGCGCCTGTTGCTGGTGCTGCTGGGTGTCGGCCTTGGCCTGAACCTGCGGGATATCGCCGCGGCCATCGGCACACCGGTTCCCGCACTGCCCATCCCCTATGGCGGCAGCCTGTTGGACAACGCGCTGGCGGTGCTGGTGGCACTGCTGCTGGCCGCGCTGCTGCGGCCCCGTGACATGGGCCTGATGGCCAGCTTGGGACTGCGCGGAAACGGCTGGGGCGGCCCGTTGTGGGTGCTGCTGGCCAGCCTGCCCTGCTGGCTGGGACTGGCGCTGCTCGGAACTCCGAACACGGCACTGACTGCGCTGGATGCCACGATGCTGGCCGCGCTGTTCCCGCTGGCCGAGGAAGTGCTGTTCCGTGGCCTCGGCTTCGTGCTGCTGGTGAAGATCGTGCGCGGTCCGTGGCCGTTGCTCGCGCTGCCGCAGGCACTGCTGTTCGGCATGGTGCACTGGCTCGGCTTCGGCGGGTTCGACGGCGGCGGCATCGCACTGTTCATTGGCGCGATGATCGCGCTGGGCGGCTTCATCTTCGCCTGGCTCGACCACCTCGACGGCGACACCCTGTGGTGCGGCCTGATCCTGCATGTTTCGATGAACCTTGCCTGGAATGTGTTCAGCCTCGATGACGCCATCGCATTGGGTTGGCAGGCCACCGGCCTGCGCATCGGCACCGCCCTGCTCGCGGTGGCGGTGCTGGCCTGGCACGTGCGGTTCAGGCGCCAGAGAGGGCTGTAACGCCCGCTTAGCTTGCCGTGCACGTCGGGATCACTACCGGCTTGCGCATACTTGCGCGCCTTTTCACCGTTGCTGTCCGGAGTTGTCGCGTCATGTTGCTGTCCAAGCGCCACGTTGAACCCCGCGTCCTGCTCATCGAGGACGCCGAGGAAACCCGCGAGCTGAGCCGACTGGCGCTGGAAAGCCAGGCCTGCCACGTAGTGGGCGTGAGCTCTGCCGAAGCGGCGCTGGGCCTGCTGGCGGCCGGTGAGCGTTTCGACCTGCTGTTCACCGACGTCAATCTGGGTGCGATCAGTGGCATTGAAGCCGCCAACCGGGTCCGCAGCCTGTATCCCCAGCTGCCGATCCTGGTGACGTCGGGCATGGACCAGCACCAGGTGCTGCCGCAGCTGCGCGACGGCATCCATTTCCTGCCCAAACCTTACAACATGAGCGAGCTGCTCGACGCCATCCGGCTGTGCTTCCGGCACGCCGATGTGGGCGTATTGACCGGGCCGGATGCACAGGCCGCCTGAGGCATTCATCCACACCACACCCCGGTATCCATGCCATGCGTGGATGCCACCGGCCATCAACCGCCGGTATACGGCCCCTCGCCCGGCATCACTTCCAGCAGCGCACGGGTGATCGCCCGCGGGTAGACGGTCAGGTGGTCCTCACCGTCGATCACCACGTTGTCCACCTTCAGCTTGCGGCCACTGCGCTGAAGCTGGGCGGTGAAGTCGGCGGTCTGGCGCAGCATGTCGTTGCCGGTTGAATAGCGCGGCCCGGGCTTGTCCGTTTCATAGCTGCCCACCGACAACAGAACGCGCGTGGGCTGCGCCGGGATGACGGCGACGTCCTGCATGCGTGGCAGCAGTAGCTGGTCGAACCACAGCGACGGACTGGACAGGATGTAGGTGCTGAACAAGTCCGGCTGGGTGGTCAGCACATAGGCGCCGAACAGCGCGCCATAGGAGTGGCCGGCGAACATGCGGCGGGTGGGATCGGTGCGGTAGCGCGCATCGACCATCGGCAGCACCTGCGCCGCCAGGAAATCGCGGTAGTGCGCGGCCCCGCCGTAGGAGACGTCGTCGCTGTAGTAGCCATCGACCGTACGCGCCGGGGTGCTGGGCGTGTAGTCGCGCGAGCGGCTCTGCTTGGAGGTCAGCCCCTCCTGCGGCGGCAGCCCGACCAGGATGAAATTCTCGATGTTGACGCCCTGCTGCCCCACCAGGTTGCGCACGCTGCGCACCAGCGGAAAACTGTACAGCGCATCGGTCACGTACAGCACCGGATAGTGCTTCTCCGGATGCGCGGCGTAGTCGGCCGGCAGTGCGACCCAGATCGGGTAATCGCGCCCCGCCGGGTCATGCACGCGCAGCGCTTCGGTCTCCGGCAGCACCACGCCCGTGGCGACCGTGGCTGCGACCTCCTTCGCTCCAGGCTGGGTTGCTGGCGGCGCCACCGACATCGCACAGCCACTCACGGCCAGGCAGGCCGCTACACTCCATCCACGCACACGCTGCATCCACACGCTCCCATTGCGGGCGGCGCACCGGATGGCGCCGCTGCCGCATCCTCACATGGCATGCCGCGGCACGCCAATCCTCCTGATCAGGGCGAGGCCGACGGCGGCGCCGGGAACAGTGTGCGCAGCGCCTGCAATGCGGCCGGGTGGTAGACGGTCGCGTGGGTTTCCTCCGGCAGCGGCAGGTACTTCACCAGCGGCGACGGCGAGGCCTGCTGCAGCAGCGCGGCCAGTCGTGCCGTGGAGGCGGCCAGTTCCGGTTGCCCGCTGCTGGCCAGGAACACGTGCGGCTGTGCACGCGTCACCGCCGGCAGCTGCCGGGATGCTCCGGCCAGCATCGCACCACGGTTCCACCACAGGCTGGGGTCCAGCGCGATATAGCTGTTGAACAGCGTCGGCTCCTGCAGCAGCGTCTCGACCACGAACAGGCCAGCCAGCGACTCACCGATCAGCGCACGCTCGTCTGTGGTCGGGTAGCGCTGGCGTACCTGCGGCATCAGTTCATCGCGCAGGAAGCTGCGGTAGGCCGCCGAGCCACCGATGCGTGGCGCGATCTTCTGGTCCTGCGGGTCGCTGCTGGGGCCGGTCATGTCGCGGCGGCGCTCGGTATTCTCGATGCCGACCAGCAGGAACGGACGCATGCTGCCATTGCCGGTCAGCACCTGCACCAGCCCTGCCACATGCAGGAAATCCTCGCCGATGCCGCCATCGGCCATGTACAGCACCGGCAGCGGCGCCTTCGGATCCAGGCCCCAGGGCTGCGGACGATAGACATTGATGCGGCGGGTCTCGCCCAGTGCCTTCGACTGCACGGTGAAGGTCTCGCCGATAACCAGTGGTGCGGCCGCAGCGGTCGATGCCGGCGGTGCTGCCGGCACGGTGGGAACAGCTGCGAGGCCCGGCCCTGCGGCGGCCAGCAGGATCAGGGCGGAGAGAGCGACGACGCGCATGCGAACTTCCATTTTCGAGAGGACGGCCAGCATAACTGCGCCGGCGCCCTCAACGGCGATCCAGTTCGATCACGGCCTGGCAGGCACGGAGCTGGTCGTCGGCATCGCGTCCGATTCGAACAAGCGCTGCCGCAACCTCTGCTCGTAACTGGGCGCCCGCATCACGTTCGCCGGTGCGGGCGGCGGCTTCGGACAGACGGCCGGTATGGCACGCGGCGAGGTCGTCGCGCAGGCGGAGAGTGCCAGCGCGCAGGGCAGCCACCACATCGGCATCCACCTCGGCCGCGCGCTCACGATCCTGTTCATGTTGTTCCCCCAGTGAGGCCATCGCCTCGCTCCGTTCTTCCTGATCCCGGCGCAACCGCCGTTCGGACTGCACCGCGCCGGCCTGTTGCTCCACATCGGCACGCGCCATCGCGAGGTCGCTGCGATCACCGCGCCAACGCCAGCCAGTCATGAACATCAGCAACGACCACAGCAGCAGCGACGCCATCACCACCAGCATGCGCGGCATGGGTCACTGCTCCGCCAGGCAACGCGCATGGCGCTGCTGCTGGCGCTCCCACACTCCCCAGCACACGGTGTTGGGGCGGCCGTCGATGCGGGTTGAACAGTCGTAGCCCCCTGCCCGCCTCCATAGCAGCAAGGCATCGCAGGCCTGGTGATACTCACCCTGCAGCAGATGCCGGCGCATCGACGACGCGCGCCAGTTGCCGATGCCGTACTGGTAGAGGAAATCGACATAGACGTCGTACTCGCCCTGGCTGAGCGCCACACCGGGCAGCGACGCGCGGAACTGCCCTTCCTCCCTGGCCAGATGAGCCTGCACGGCATGCAGCGCGCGTACCGGCGTGGTACGGTCGCCCAGCCTCACCGGCGTGCCATCCTCGCGAACGGTCGAGCCGAAGCCATAGGTGGGTCGGTCATTGCGCGTGGGCACCACTGCGGCGTCGGTGTATCCCTCGCGGTCAACGATGGCGATCAGGCCCGCAGCACTCAGCGCAAGCGCGGCGACCAGGCTGCGTACCTGCAATGTACTGCCGGGCCGGCTCATTCGCGCTCCCTGCGGCGCCATTCGCGCAGCCAGCGCCAGCCCAGATAGGCAATCTGCGCCGCCAGGTAGATGATGGTGAGGACCACGACCAGGCGGTCCAGGGTGATGCCGGCTGCAAGCGCACCGGCGACGGTAACCGGCGGCGCCGACTTGATGGCCGCCGCGCCGGCCGTGCTGATGATTTCTTCTTTCATGATGGGTCCTGGAGGGAATGCAGGCCGCGTCGCATCGACGTGGCCCGAAGAGGTGCCCGCCCCGCTGCCGGCTCGGCACGAGGGTTGTTCCGGTCGGGAGGCGGGCGGAAGATCGGTTCCGCCGCTCATGCGGCCTGGGCGATGCCCTCCATCCAGCCACGTACGCGCTGGAAGCCAAGTTCGACCAGGTTGAGGTAATGCCGGTTGGATACCGGCCGCTGCCCGCTGTTGGCCAGCAGCAGATTCGCCGTTTCGAATCGTTCGACCTTGCGTCGGCCACGCCCGCAGTAGTAGCCGCGCAGCGCACAGGCCATCGCCACGTTGTCACGCGCGACCGCCGTGATGATGTCTTCGATCTGCTGCGCCAGCTGATCGGTTTCCAGAGGCTTGTAGCCCTGGGCCCGCCCCGGCATGTCACCACGATGCTCGATCAGCACCGCCAGCAGGTTGCGCGACTGGAAGCCGAGGTATTCGCAGTCGCGATGCAGCGCATATTCGCCGCCCCAGTGCTCCAGGCGGCTGCGGACATACTCACCGAACGTATCAAGCTGCATGGGTGGCTTCTCCTTTGACGGGCGACGGGGCCGGACCGAACACATCCGGGCGCAGGGATTCGCGGCGCACGGCGCCCGCAGTGGCCAGCTCGATGCGCCGGCACAGGCGCGCGCCGGGCAGCTTGTGGCCGCGGGCGATCATGTAGAGGGTCCGCAGCGCGCAACCGGTCTGGTGGGCCAGGCGGCGCATGACGGGACAGCTGGGGGTGCCGTAGCCCCCTTGGGAGATGGCGTAGTCGATGAGGTTCATGGGCCACACATTACTGCTACGGTAATGGGTAGTCAATACCGTTTTGGTCATTTGCTGGATTGGTAATGCAGCGCACCATCTACAGATGGACGCCAGTACCGCTCGCACCCTCAACATGCGCCTCCGCGTGGCCGCCGCCGGCGGCCCGGCCGAGTGGGCCCGCCTGTACGGTGGCACCCGCTGGGCCCAGCCCCAGGTCAGCCAGTGGATTTCCGAGAGCAACCCGAAGAGCATCGGCCATCGGCTTGCGCGCGATCTTGAATCAGTGATGCAGCTTCCACATGGAACGCTGGATCGCGTCGATCAGGACGGGGACGTGTCGCTTCAGTCTCAATCTACGGGACTGGATTTCGAGAAAATGAGCGCTGCGGTCAAGGTGCTTTCGCACTACCTGGAGCTGGTCGGCGATCCACCGGAATGGATCTACGATCCCGTGCTGCTGGAGACCGCATTCATGGTCGTGGACGAGTTCGGTCAGCCCTCTGCACCGGACAATGTGCTCGACCTGACGAAGCTTCTGGCAAGACGGATCAGGGAGGCAAGGGATGACTCACACGCGACTCGAGGAGCTCGCACAGCGGTTGGCCGCTAGGACCCAGGAACTGCGCGGCGAGCGCACCCCGGCGCCGGCATTGCGGGTGGTGGCGGGAGACGCACATGTGGTCCGCGGGGAGAGGCGCATGGACGCGATCATGCGCGAGTGGCATTGCCGCATGATCCGCAACGTACGCCGACGCTGGGGCGAACCCATGCAGCATGTGATCGATCAGGCATGTTGCGGTGTGGTCAACATCGAGCAGCTCGCCGACGACGCACTGATCCAGTTGCACAAGGACATGGAGCGCGCGGAGGAGTGCATCCGCGAGGGCATTTCCTTCCACGACGCCGGGCTGTTGCGCGCGCATTACGGCTGACAGCGTCCCTGGCCGGCCGGAAACGGCCGGTTCTGATGAGATCAATTACCTGAAATTACCATTATTGTTACCTTAAAGGTAATTTTTTTTAAGGTGAGTGACGTGGGGGCAGCAGCGACGGAAGCGGGTGCGCGGAGCGCCGCCTCCCCGCACCCGCTGCCAGCGGGCGCCGGGGAGTCGATGGCACCTGCAACACCGCATCGTTGCAGCGGCACTTCCCCCATTGCGGAAGTGCTTTGAAGGAAGCAACAAAAAAGGCGCCCCTTGGGCGCCTTGATCGTCAATGCAATGGTGGGCCGTGAAGGATTCGAACCTTCGACCAAAAGATTAAAAGTCTTCTGCTCTACCGACTGAGCTAACGGCCCGATGCATCGCCCGGCCTTTCGGCGGGGTCCGCATTCTACCCTACTTTGCCGGGTCGCGCGAAGTACAGGGTTGGTGCGTGTGCCGGCCAGCGGCCGGCACTACCCGGTCGGGTCAGCCCGCTTAAACCTTCCGGGCCTTCCACGCATCCCATCCATGTTCAACACCCGGAGCCACGGATGCGCTTTTCCAGCTATCTGATCGCCATCCTGCTGTTGCCCTGCACAGCAGTGGCCTCGCCGTCCCAGGTCGTCACTGACGACATCGCCCGCTTTTGGGCCACCTATGACGCGGTGCGCGCCGAGCCTGATGCCGAACGCCGCGTGGTGCTGGTCCAGCAACGCTACATCGATCCCGGCAGCCCCGGACTGCATGCACTGACGCAGGTCCGCAACTACACGGCCCGCGAATACGCCGAGGCCATGCAGTCATGGCCACGCTTCTGGACTTCGGTACGGCCGTTGACTGCGAACGCGCAGCAGGCCAGCGCCACGCTGGACCGGGACCTGGACGCGTTCCGCGCGCTCTACCCTGCACTGCGTCCGGCCACCATCACCTACGCGATGGGCGTGCTGCGTACCGGCGGCACCACGTTGGGCGACAAGGTGTTGATCGGGGCGGAGATGGCGCTGGGCGATGAGCGCGTGGACGTAAGCGAGCTGCCCGAGCCGATGCGCGGCCGCCTGCGGATCTTCTACGACAGCCGCCCCGGTGCGAACAACGCGCAGAACAACCTGCACGAGTACGTGCATACCCAGCAGCGCGAGACCACTGGCAGCCTGGCCCAGTACGCAGTACGCGAAGGCGTAGCCGAATACGTGGCAGAGCGCATCAGCGGTCGCCGTCCGGCACTGCCGCTGTACGCCTATGGGCCCGCGCACGAGGCACAAATCCGCACGCGCTTCCTTGCCGAGATGCACGGTGACAGCCTGGACAACTGGCTGTACAACAGCGCGCGCAATCCGTTCGGGGTGAGTGATCTGGGCTACTACGCCGGATACCGCATCGCGCAGGAGTACATGCGCCAACAGACCGACGAGGGGGCCGCCATCGCGCGGATGATCGAACTGGACTACGCCGATCCGGACGCGGTGCGCGGCTTCATCGAGGCATCGGGATGGTTGCAGGCCCGCTAGGTCAAGGAGTGCGAACCAACGGTTCGCACCCACCGAGAGGGGGGCGGGCGCACCCACCGAGAGGGGGCGGCTTGCACCCACCAAGAAGGGGCGGTTCGCACCTGCAGTGAAGCCGGCCAGCGGCCGGCTCTACCAGACGCGGTCAGGCGTACAGCGTGGGGTCGGGCACGCCGGCCTCGGCAAAGCCCTGCGCGCGCAGGCGGCAGGCATCGCAATGACCGCAGGCGGCGCCGTGAGCGTCGGCGTTGTAGCAGGACACGGTCAGGCCGAAGTCCACGCCCAGGCGCACGCCTTCGCTGACGATCTGGCCCTTGCTGAGGAACTGCAGCGGTGCGTGCACCTTGATGCCCGCACCTTCCACGCCCGACTTGGTGGCCAGGTTGGCCAGCGCCTGGAACGCCGCCACGAACTCGGGGCGGCAGTCCGGGTAGCCGGAGTAATCCACGGCGTTGACGCCGCAGAAGATGTCGTTGGCGCCAAGCACTTCGGCCCAGCCCAGGGCCAGCGACAGCATGATGGTGTTGCGCGCCGGCACATAGGTGACCGGAATGCCGGCACCGCCGGCCTCCGGCACGTCGATGTCGTCGGTCAGTGCCGAGCCGCCGATGCTGCGCAGGTCCACGTCCACGGTCTTGTGCGCGACCACGCCCTGGGCCTTGGCCACGCGGGCGGCAGCGTCCAGTTCGGAGGTATGGCGCTGGCCATAGCGCACGCTCAGGGCATGCACGGCGAAGCCCTGTTCCTGGGCCATGGCGATGACGGCGGCTGAATCCATGCCGCCGGAGAGAAGCACGACTGCCTTCTTCATGGGAAAAACATCCGGTTGGGAGGGGAAAGCCAGCACGCTGTCCCGCGCCGGAGTTACATCAGGGGACGCTGCGCCGGCTCATCGGCCCGGCTCGTCGTTCCACAGGATTTTATGCAACTGCATCTGGAAGCGCACCGGCAGCCGGTCTTCGACAATCCAGTCGGCCAGCTGCCGCGCGGTGATCTCGCCCTTGCTGGGCGAGAAGAACACGGTGCAGCGCTGCACCAGGCCGTGCCCGGCGACCATCGCCTTGGCCCAGTCGTAGTCCTCGCGGTTGCAGATGACGAACTTGATCTGATCGCGGGCGGTCAGCAGCGGCAGGTTTTCCAGGCGGTTGCGTGCGGCTTCGGCCGAACCCGGCGTCTTGATGTCGACGACGCGCGACACCCGCGGGTCCACCGCGCTGACGTCCAGCGCACCGGAAGTTTCCAGCGAGACGTCCATGCCGGCATCGCACAGCTTTTCCAACAGCACCAGGCAGCGCTTCTGCGCCAACGGCTCGCCACCGGTCACGCACACGTGGCGCACGCCCTGGGCCAGCACCTCGGCCACGATGTCGTCGATATCCCACCAGGTGCCGCCGTGGAAGGCATAGGCGGTGTCGCAGTACTGGCAACGCAGCGGGCAGCCGGTCAGGCGCACGAACACGGTTGGCCAGCCGGCGGTATCGGCTTCGCCCTGCAGCGAGGTGAAGATCTCGGTGATCCTCAGGCGTGGCAGGGGCGACTGCACGATCTCACTGGGCGTGGCGGCGGCGCTGGACGGAGTAACGGCGGTCATGGCGGGTACTTCTTGGTGGGACACGTGGCGGGTGGGCTACCGTGGCCGGTAACGAACGCAGCCGAGCATGGCTCGGCTCTACGAAAACAACCGGGCAGACAGGGCCCGGCGCTGCCGGATCCGGGCGGGTTTGCCGAACCGGAAACGAAAGCAGCCGAGCGTGGGCTCGGCTCTACAGGGCACCTATTGTACGCCGGGTCAGCGGATCTGCTTGCCGAGGCGGATGGACTGCAGACGGTCCTGCGCGGTGCGCGCGGCGTCCGAGCCGGGGTACTGCGCCACGACGGCCTCCAGCGTCTGCTGGGCCTGGTCGACCTTGCCCTCGCCATACTGCGAGAGGCCGACCTTGAGCAGGCCGCCGGCGGCCTTGTCGTGGGTCGGATAGCGCGAGAGCAGTTCGCGGAACTGGGTCTCGGCCATCGGAAAGTTGCGGGTGGCGTAGTAGCTCTCGCCCAGCCAGTACAGCGCGTTCGGCGCGTAGACGCCGTTCGGGTACAGCTGCAGGAAGCTCAGGAACAACTGCGCCGAATCATCGTACTTGCCGGCCTTCAGCGAATCGAAGGCGACGTTGTAGGAGGTGCGCTCGTCGCCGGTGGCGGCAAGACTGCCGGCATCACCGTGGACGGAAGGCGGCCGCTCGGAAGTGGCCGCCGCTGCGGGTTTTGCCGGGGCCGGTGCGGCCTTCGGCGCGCTCGCCGGAACGGGCGGCAGGGCCGGGGCGGCATTGCCCCCTTCCAACCGGTTCAGGCGGCTGTCCAGATCCAGGTACTGGTCCTGGGCGGACTGCTTGAGCTGGGCGTTGTCGTGCTGCAACTGCTCGATCGAGGCCTGCAGGCTGGTGACCTGCTGCCGCAGCTGATTGATCTGGTTCAACAGGTCCTGGTTGGCGCTGTTGTTGTACATCTGCTGCTCGAGCGCGCCGACACGGTCGGCCAGGCTCTGTCGCTGTGCATGCGCCGGTGCGGCAGCCACGAGGGCTGCCGCAACGACCAGCATCAGTTTGATGCCAATGCGCATGGATTACTGCGCGGTGTAGACGATTTCGACGCGACGGTTCTGCGACCAGCAGGACTCGTTCGACTCGGTGCAGACCGGACGCTCTTCACCGTAGGACACGACGGTCAGCTGCGAAGCCGAGCCACCGTTGGCCTGCAGGGCCGAGTTGACGCCGTTGCCACGACGCTCACCCAGGGCCTGGTTGTACGCGCGCGAACCGCGTTCGTCGGTGTGGCCCTGCAGGGTGATGCGCGAGGACGGACGGTCACGCAGGTACTTGGCGTGGCAAGCCATGATGGCCTGGAATTCCGGCTTCACGTCTTCCTTGTCCAGGTCGAAGTAGACAACGCGCTGGCGCAGGCAAGCGTCGGTGTCCAGGTCGCCCGGGCCGTACAGGCCGGAGGTCGACGGACCGGTCGGGGTGGTGGTGGAGGTGCCGGTGTCGACCGGGGTTGCCGGCTCTTCCTTCACCTTCTTCGAGCAACCGGCCAGGACGGCCACAGACAGCAGGGAAACAAGCAGAACGCGGGTGGACTTGTTCATGGCGATACCTTTGTGGCTCCTAGGCCGATGAGGGGTTCAAGACAGCGAAAATATTAACACTCTTTTAGCGCTGGGTACGGTATGGGGACCATGCCGGTTCGCGCACATCTCCGTCAGCCAGAACCAACCGCTGGCGCACGCGCGCATCGGCGGAAACGGCGTACAGCACACCACGGCCACCCTCGCGGGCGGCGTACAACACCATGCTTGCGTTGGGCGCAAAGCTCGGAGATTCATCCAGCGAACCCGGGGACAGCGTGCTCCAGCGGGGCGAACCCAGCGAGCTGTCCATCATCGCGATCTTGTAGCTGTTGCCCGAGCCCTGCGCAACGGCGATCTTCTTGCCGTCGTAGGACACCGAGGGCTTGGCATTGTAGTTGCCCTGGAAGGTCACGCGCTCGGCACTGCCGCCACCGGCGCCGACCTTGTAGACCTGCGGGCGGCCGCCGCGGTCGGAGGTGAAGTACACCGCGCTGCCATCCGGCGCCCAGGTCGGCTCGGTGTCGATGGCGAAGTGGTTGGTCAGCTGGGTCAGCTGCTTGCTGCCCAGGTCCATCACGTAGATTTCCGGGTTGCCCGAACGCGACAGGGTCAGGGCCAGCTTGCGGCCATCGGGTGAGAACGCCGGGGCGCTGTTGATGCCGCGGAAGCTGGTGACCAGTTCGCGCGCACCGGTGCCGATGTTCTGGATGTAGATCGCCGAATTGCCACGCTCGAAGCTGACGTAGGCCAGCTTGCTGCCATCCGGGCTCCACGACGGCGACAGCAGCGGCTCGGCCGAACGCACGATGGTCTGCGGGTTGTAGCCGTCGGAGTCGGCCACCATCAGCGCATAGCGCATGGCATCGCCCTTGCCGCTGGCGGTCACGTAGGCGATGCGGGTCCAGAAGGCGCCGCGCACGCCGGTGATCTTCTCGTAGATGGCGTCGGCCATCTGGTGGGCGACGTCGCGCATGGCGTTGCCACGGGCGGTCATCGCCAGGCCCAGCAGGCGCTCGCCCTTGGGCACGTCGAACAGTTCGTACTCGACGCGGTAGGCACCGGCACCGGCATCGAGCACGCGGCCGACCACGATGTAGTTCTGCTTCAGCGCGCGCCAGGTGGCGAACTGGATGTCACCGCCACGCAAGGGCTTCTCGACGATCTGCGCTTCCGGCAGCGTGCGGAACTGGCCCGAACGCTCCAGGTCGGCGCGGACCACGCCGGCGACGTCGGTCTGCGGAGCGGCCGACGAACCCTGGTAGGGCATCGGCACGATGGTGATCGGCAGGGCGGAGGCATTGCCGCCGATGATGTCGATATCCAGCCCCTTCTGCTGCGCGACGGCAGCAAAGGGCAGCAACAGGGCCGCAAACACGGCAAGCCAGCGAGGCATCTTTTTCATGGAGCGCTCAATAGGGGGAAACCGGAACGAGGGATAACAAAGCGGGAGTGAACCGCTTCGCAATCATGAACCAAGGGTACGTGAATTCCGGGTCAGTTCCAGCCCGTCCTCTCACGCACCGTTAACGTCGTGGCTAACATCGCACCTGCCTGCCCCGGTCACGCCGCCCCTCGGGGCGGTGTTCGACAGCAGCCTGCAGCCTGCCCGGCCGAAACCGAGCACGCCAGAGGCAAGCGCGACATCCGTGGGCAGAAGTGGCCCGAGGCCACCCCTGCCCTGCCCGCCTCAGCGATCCTGGGCGGTAAAGGTGAAGTTGAGCGTACGCGCGAACACCGACTCGAAGCCGCGGTACGGCAGTGGCTGCGCATTGAGCACCGCGGCCTCGATCGAACGCTTGCCGGCCTCGTCATAGGGGCAGTTCGGGCTGACCTTGGCCTGCATCACCGTGCCGCCCGGAATCTGGGTGATGGTGATCTGGCAACGCTGGCCCAGCGGCACCGTATCCGGGCGCACCCACTGCGACAGCACCTTGGCCTGGATCGCTGCGGCGTACTTGGCTGAAAGATCGTCGCTGTTGCCACCACCACCGGCCGCCGGCTGGGAAGCGCCGCTGGAGCCCGCAGCGGCACTGCCGGCAGCATTGCGCGCGGCGGCGACCTCGCGCAGCTTCCGCTCGGCCAGCTTGGCTTCCTTCTCGGCCTGCTCGCGGCGGGCACGGATCTCGGCGATCTTCTTCTGCTTCTCGGCCTCGGCCTTGTCAGCCGCGACGCGCTCCTGCTCGGCCTGCTTCTTCTTCTCGTCCGCTTCCTGCTGTTTGGCCAGGCGCAGCTTCTGCTCCGCTTCTTCCTGGCGCTTGCGTTCGGTCAGGTCGATCTGCTCCTGGCGGCGCTTGGCTTCCTGTTCCTGCTTGGCCTTCTCCTGCGAGATGGCCAGTGCGCTCACCGCTTCCTGGTCCTTGGTGTCCGGCTGCGCAACACGCTCCTGCGCCTGTTGCTGCTGGGGCGTGGGCGCGTCCTGCGGGCGCGGCTCGGGAATCGGCTGCGGCGGCGGAATGGTGTCTTCCGGCACCGGGATCGGCTCGGCGACCGGCGGCGGCAGGTCCTCCAGCTTCTCTGACTGGCGCAGCGCCTGGCGTGCGGCGGACGCCTCGGAGGCGGACAGCGCCAGGCTGGCCTCGACCGAGGGGTCGCCAGCGGCGGCATCGGTGTTGCGCTGGGGCGACCACAGCCAGGCCACGATGAAGACCAGCGCGACCAGCAGGTGCACCAGCAAAGCCAGCGCCAGGGGCAGACCCCAGCCGGGTTCGCGCTGATGCGGGGGTGGCAGGGCGTCAGCGTGCATCGGTGGCCAGGCCTACCTTGTCTACCTTGGCGCGCTTGATCACGTCCATCGCGGCAATGACCTTCTCATAGGCCACGGCGCGGTCGGCGGCGACGATCACGCGCACGCCCTTGTCCTGGGCGGCGATGCCGGCCAGGCGGCCTTCCAGTTCCTCGGCCGACACGGCGGCCGGCTCCTTGGCGTCGGGCAGCTTCAGGCTGAGCTGGCCGTCCTGGCGCACCGAGACGATCACCGGGTTCTGCTTGCTCTCCAGCGCCTTGGCGTTGGACTGCGGCAGGTCGACGTCGAAGCTCAGGGTGAGCAGCGGTGCGGTGACCATGAAGATGATCAGCAGCACCAGCATGACGTCGATGTAGGGAACGACGTTGATTTCCGATTTCAGCTTGCGGCGCTTGCGGCGACCGATGGCAGCGGACATGGCTTGGACTCCCGGGTCAGGCGCTTACTCGTCGCCAGCGCTCTGGCGCTGCAGGATGGAGCTGAACTCTTCGGCGAAGGTCTCGAACCGCACCGACATGCGCTCCACGCGGGTGGTGAAGCGGTTGTAGGCCCACACCGCCGGGATCGCCACGAACAGGCCGATGGCGGTGGCGAACAGTGCCTCGGAGATGCCCGGCGCGACGGCGGCGATACCGGCCTGCGCACCGCTGCTGATCATGTCGTGCATGGTCACCATGATGCCGAACACGGTACCGACCAGGCCCACGTACGGGGCAGTCGAGCCGATGTTGGCCAGCAGCTCCAGGTTGCGCTCGAGCTGGTCCACTTCACGGGTGTAGGTGGTGCGCATGGCGCGCTGCGCGCCTTCAAGCTGCGCACGGCCATCCAGCCGGCGCTTGTCGCGCAGGCGGGTGTACTCGCGGAAGCCGGCTTCGAAGATGGCTTCCAGGCCGGTCACGCTGCGGCTGCGGTCGGTGGCTGCGCTGTACAGCTTGCCCAGGTCGGCGCCGGACCAGAAGCGGTTCTCGAACTCGTCGGCTTCGCGGGTGGCCTGCTTGAACACGCGGGCCTTGCGGAAAATGATCACCCAGCTGACGAACGAGCCGACCAGCAGCAGCAGCACGATGATCTTCACCGGCAGGCTGGCCTTGGCCATCAGTTCGAGGTAGTTGATGCCGCCGCCGGTGGTGGCCTGGGCAAGGGTCTGTGTCGCGGCGTTGCTGACGTCGGCCGGCAGTGCCTCGGTGACCGTGGCCTGCAGGGCCAGGAGCGTTGCGATCATCCGTTGTTCCTCAATGTTCGGATTCGGGGTGGAGGTGGGGTTGCAGCACGGCAAGGACGGCATCGTCCATGCCACGCGGGCGGAAACTGGCCGCTTCCAGTGCGGCGATGCGGACCTGCGCGGACAGCAGCAGCTCGCCGTCGCGCAGGATCTGCTGGTCGAAGACCATGCTGGCCTTCTTCAGCTGGACCAGGCGGGCAGTCACCTGCAGGGTGTCATCCAGCCGTGCCGGCCTGATGAAATCCATCTGCATCGAGCGCACCGCGAAGACCATCCCGTGCTCGGCGCGCATGCGCTCCTGGCCGTAGCCGAGCGCACGCATCCATTCGGTCCGGGCCCGTTCCATGAAGGCCACGTAGCGGGCGTGGTAGACCACCCCACCTGCGTCGGTATCTTCCCAGTAAATGCGTGTCGGCCAACTGAATCGGGGCTCAACCGACATCGGGAACCTCCGCGAACAGGTCCTGCGGCGGGTTCTTCGGCTTCAGGCCCATGTGCCGGTAAGCCTTGTGGGTGGCCATGCGGCCGCGCGCGGTACGCACCAGGAAGCCCTGCTGGATCAGGTACGGCTCGACCACGTCTTCCAGCGTGCCACGCTCTTCGGACAGCGCCGCGGCCAGCGATTCGATGCCGACCGGGCCGCCGTCGAAGTAGTCGACCAGGGTCTTGAGCAGGCGCCGGTCGAGCTCGTCGAAGCCCTCCGGATCGACCTTGAGCATCTTCATCGCGGCCTGTGCCACGGCCTCGTCGATGTGGCCGCCGGCCTTCACCTGCGCGTAGTCGCGCACGCGGCGCAGCAGGCGATTGGCGATACGCGGGGTGCCGCGCGCGCGCCGCGCGATCTCGCCGGCGCCATCGGCGGTGCAGTCGATGCCGAGGATGGTGGCCGAACGGCGCACGATCCGGGTCAGCTCCTCGACGCTGTAGAACTCCAGGCGCTGGACGATGCCGAAGCGGTCGCGCAGCGGCGCAGTCAGCAGGCCGGCGCGGGTGGTGGCACCAATCAGGGTGAACGGCGGCAGGTCGATCTTGATCGAACGGGCGGCGGGGCCCTCGCCGATCATGATGTCGATCTGGAAGTCTTCCATCGCCGGGTACAGCACTTCCTCGACCACCGGCGACAGGCGGTGGATCTCGTCCACGAACAGCACGTCGTGCGGCTGCAGGTTGGTCAGCAGTGCAGCGAGGTCGCCGGCCTTCTCGATCACCGGGCCGGAGGTCACCCGCAGGGCCACGCCCAGCTCGTTGGCGATGACGTGGCTGAGCGTGGTCTTGCCCAGGCCGGGCGGCCCGAAGATCAGCACATGGTCGAGCGCGTCGCCACGGGCCTTGGCCGCTTCGATGTAGATCTCCAGCTGCTCGCGCACCGGGGCCTGGCCGAGGTAGTCGGCCAAGCGCCTGGGGCGGATGCTGGCGTCGGCGGCGTCATCCTCGCGGGTGGCGCCGGCGCCGATGATACGGTCGTCGGTCATGTGCTGATTATGCGGCAAAAGCGTATGGGGTCGGATCCGTTTTCCAGAGGAAAACGGCTCTGACCCCGAACCGGAACACCGGGAACATGGGGTCAGAGCCCTTTTCCTACGGAAAAGGGATCCGACCCCGCGCGCGTCAGATCTCGACCTGGGCCCCGAGTTCGACCAGGCGGTTGCCCGGAATCCGGAAGAAGCCGGTCGCAGGAGCGGCATTCCGGTGCATCAGCGCGAACAGCTTGTCACGCCAGATCGGCATGCCGCGGTTGGCGGTGGCGACGATGGTCTCGCGACTGGCGAAGAAGGTGGTGTCCATCGGATCAAAATAGATGCCACCGTGGTCGCACGAGCGCATCAGCGCCAGCGGCACGTCCGGGGTCTCCATGAAGCCGAAGCGCACGTAGACGCGGTAGAACTCGTCACCCACTGATTCGATCTTCAGCCGCTGCCCTTCCATCGCATACGGGATCGGCAGGGTTTCCACGTGCAGGAACACGTTGCGCTCGTGCAGCACCTTGTTGTGCTTGAGGTTGTGCATCAGCGCATGCGGCGCCACGGTCGGGTCGGCGGTGAGGAACACCGCGGTGCCCGGCACGCGCACCGGCGGGGCCAGCATCAGGCCCGGCAGGAAGGTATCCAGGCGGATGCCGTCCTTGCGGATCTCGTCGCGCAGCAGCTCGCGGCCACGGCGCCAGGTGCGCATCATGGTGAACAGGAAGATGCCCAGCACCACCGGGAACCAGGCGCCCTGCAGCAGCTTGGCGCCGTTGGCGATGACGAAGCCGAGGTCGATGATGAAGAACACCACGCACAGCGGCAGCAGCCAGCCACGCGACTTCGGCCACAACGTCCGCGCCACCACGGCCAGCAGCAGGGTGTCGATCAGCATCGTGGCCGACACCGAAATGCCGTACGCCACGGCCAGGTTGGACGAACTGCGGAACGCCAGCACCAGCCCGAACACCATCACCGCAATGCCCCAGTTGATGCCCGGGATGTAGATCTGGCCGATGGTGTCGTGCGAGGTGTGCTTGATGCGCATGCGCGGGATGTAGCCCAGCTGCATGGCCTGGCGCGAGACCGAGAATGCGCCGGTGATGACCGACTGCGAGGCGATCACCGCCGCCATGGTGGCCAGGATGATCATCGGGTACAGCGCCCACGACGGCACTGCCTCGAAGAACGGATTCTTCAGGGCCTCGGGGTGGTTGAGCACCAGTGCGCCCTGCCCCAGGTAGTTCAGCACCAGGCACGGCAGCACGAAGAAGTACCAGGCGTGGCGGATCGGGCGCAGCCCGAAGTGGCCCATGTCCGCATACAGCGCTTCGCCGCCGGTCACCGCCAGCACCACTGCACCGAGAATGAAGATGCCGTGCCAGCCGTGCTCCATGAAGAAGCGGATGCCCCACCAGGGGTTGAAGGCCTTCAGCACCTCGGGCGCATCGACGATGTTGTAGATGCCGATTGCCGCCAGCGACACGAACCAGATTGCCATGATCGGGCCGAACGCCTTGCCGATCTTCTCGGTACCGAAGCGTTGCGCGGCGAACACCGCCAGCAGCACCACCAGGGTGACCGGCACGATGAAGACATGAAGTCCGGGCGCGGCCACCTCCAGGCCTTCGACCGCACTGAGCACCGACATGGCCGGGGTGATCACGCCGTCGCCGAAGAACAGCGAGGCGCCGAAGATGCCGAGGATGCCCACCACATAAGCCGAGCGCGAGCCGTTGCGCAGCGTGCGCTGGGTCAACGCCATCAGCGCCATGATGCCGCCTTCGCCATCGTTGTCGGCGCGCATGATGATGGTGACGTACTTCAGGGTCACCACCAGGTTCAGCGCCCAGAACGCCAGCGACAGCACGCCCAGCACGGTGTCGTGGTCGCTGTTGAGCCCGTAGTGTGGCGAGAACGCTTCCTTCAGGGTGTACAGCGGGCTGGTACCGATATCGCCGAACACCACGCCGATCGCACCGATGACCAGCGCCAGTCCTCCAGCGGAGGGGGCGTGGCCATGGCCGCCGGGGGCGGCTGCGTGCGGGGTTTGACTGCTGGACATGGGACTCCTGGCGAAGCTCAGGCGGTAGGTTGGGGGAAAGGGACGCGGTTCAGCGCAGCGCGGACTGCAGCGCCTTGCGGATCACGGTGGCCACTTCGTCGCCTTCATTGAAGGCATCGCGGGCCATGCGGGCCGCTTCGGCCGGCTTGTAGCCCAGCTGCTGCAGGGCCACGGTGGCATCGGACAGCGGATCGGCCGGGGCCGGACCACTGCCGGTGGGCAGCGCGCCGCCGGCACCGAACTGGGCCGCGCGGTCACGCAGTTCCAGCACCATGCGTTCGGCGGTCTTCTTGCCGATACCCGGGATGCGGGTCAGCGCGGTGATGTCGCCGGCCTGGACCATGCGCGCGAATTCTTCGACGCTGACACCGGACAGCACGGCCAGCGCGATCTTCGCGCCGATGCCGCTGACCTTCTGCACGTCGCGGAACAGGCGCCGCTCGCCCTCGCGCAGGAAGCCGTACAGCGAGACGCTGTCTTCCTTCTGCGAGTAATGGGTGTACAGGGTGACCTCGCGGCCGAGCTCGGGCAGGTCGTAGAAGGTGCTCATCGGCGCCTCCAGTTCGTAGCCCACTCCGTTCACGTCCACCACCAGCCACGGCGGCGCCTTGTAGGCGACGATGCCGCGCAGTCGACCGATCATTGCGTGCAGCTCCTCATTTGCGGCCCCACGCCTGGCGGGCACTGAGCCCCAGGCGGTTGGCCGTCGCCCTTACGTGGGCATGGGTGATCGCCACCGCCAACGCGTCGGCCGCGTCGGCCTGCAGCTTGGTTTTCAGGTTGAGCATGAGCCCGACCATGTGTTGAACCTGTTGCTTTTCGGCGCCACCGCGCCCGACCACCGCGAGCTTGATCTCGCTGGCGGCGTATTCGTGCACCGGCAGGTCGCGCAGCACCACGGCCGAGATCGCCGCGCCGCGGGCCTGGCCCAGCTTCAGCGCCGAATCGGGATTGCGCGCCATGAACACCTTTTCGATGGCCACTTCATTGGGCTGGTACTCGCGGCACAGATCGGCCAGGCCCAGCACCAGCAGTTTCATGCGCTGCGGGAAGTCGTCGGCGCCCAGCAGCACCAGCGGCTGGTGGTGCACGTAACTGACGCGGCCGGCGGCGTCGACATCGATGATGCCGACCCCGGTCCGCTGCGAACCGGGGTCGATGCCGAGGATGCGGGTCATGCCGCGCTCCTGGCGGGGCGGAACGGGGGGCGCTGGCAGGCGTATGGGCTCATGACTGTCCGCGGTGACCGTTCAACGGCCCGCGCCCAGGCCGTCGAGGACGGCTCAGGCGTAGGCGTCGGCGCCGAGTTCGGCGTTGGAATACACGTCCTGCACGTCGTCCAGGTCTTCGAGCATGTCCAGCAGCTTCTTGACCTGCAGGGCGACCTCGCCTTCGACCTTGATGTCGTTGTCGGCGCGGAAGGTGATCTCGGCGTGGTCGGCGACATGCCCGGCGGCGACCATTGCGTCCTTGACTGCGTTGAACGCGTCAGGGCTGGTGACCACGTCGATCGAGCCGTCATCGGGGTAGACCACGATGTCGTCGGCGCCGGCCTCGATGGCTGCTTCGGTGATGGCTTCCTCGTCGGCACCCGGGGCGAAGCTGAGCACGCCCAGGCGCTTGAACATGAAGGCCACCGAGCCTTCGGTACCCATGTTGCCGCCGCACTTGCTGAACGCATGGCGGACGTCGGCCACGGTGCGCACGCGGTTATCGGTCAGGCAGTCGACGATCACGGCCACGCCACCCGGGGCATAGCCTTCGTAGCGGATTTCCTCGTAATCGACGCCTTCCAGTTCACCGGTGGCCTTCTTGATGGCGCGCTCGATCACGTCCTTGGACATGTTCACGGCCAAGCCCTTGTCCACCGCCACGCGCAGGCGCGGGTTGTTGTTGGGGTCGCCTCCACCGCCGCGCGCGGCAACGCCGATCTCGCGGATGATCTTGGTGAAAATCTTGCCGCGCTTCGCGTCGGACGCGTTCTTGCGGGCTTCGATGGAGGGGCCTCTACCCATGGGTGCTACCGTCTGGCTGCTTCAGGATCAAGGCGCGGATTCTACCTGATCGGGCGCTGCAACCGTGTCTAGGCCCGTATTGTTGTAGCGCCGGGCCAATGCTCGGCTCAATGGGCCCGACGGAATGCAGCCGAGCATGGGCTCGGCGCTACAAGGCGGCCCCGCCTCCCCTGCCCCTATGCCGCCGCCGCGTCGCGGCTGTGGTCGAAGTGGCCGTGGCGCAGGAAATGCGCGGTCTGCCGCGCGGCGTCGGGCGACACCACCAGGCCGCTGTGGCTGGTACGCACCACGCAATGGTCGGCCAGGCCCGGCAGGCGGGTCTCGGCCAGGGCCACGGTGCCGTCGGACGCATCGTCGATCGCGCCCAGCAGGCTGCCCAGCCCGTGCGGCACCGAACCGGCGATCAGGCCAACCTCGGCCTTGCCCTGCCAGTCCGGCAGGCCGTCCAGCAGCAGCTCGCTGCTGCGCCCCAGCGCCAGGCCCCAGCCATGATCGGACAACGAGCGCGCGGTACCACTGCCGCGCAGCGGCGAGCCCAGACAGACCACGCGCTGCACTGGCAGCTGCGGATCGCGGCGCAGCGCCTCCAGTGCCAGCAGTCCGCCCAGGCTGTGACCGACCAGCGACAACGGCCCGGCGTCGGCCAGACGTTCCAGCAACTGCGGCACTGCCACATCGGGGCCACCGAACACCGAGGGATAGCCGAACGCGTGTACCTGGAAACCACGCGCGCGCAGGCGCCAGGCCAGTGGCCCGACCCAGGCACGGGCATTCCAGATGCCATGCAGCAGCAATACGGGGGGAGTCATGCAAACAGCCTGGCGGTCAGCGGGGCAGGAACGTGAGGTGATTGAACACGCGCGCGCGGCAAGCGGCGGTGAACGTCAGGCCGCGCGCGGCGCGCGGCGCAGGATGAATTCGAGGTCCTGGGTGTCGCCGACAGGGAACAGGTACTCGCCGGCCTTCTCGAAGCCGTAGCGGGCGTAGAAGCGCTGCGCGCCGAAGTTCTCCGACCACACGCCCAGCCACAACGTGCGCGGGCCTTCGTGTTCCAGCCAGGCCAGCGCGGTTTCCAGCAGGCGGCTGCCCCAGCCGCAGCTCTGCTGCGTCTTGACCAGGTACAGGCGCTTGAGTTCGCCGTCACCGGGTTTCACATCCGGATGCGGCAGGCCACAGGGGCCGGCGGCGGCATGGCCGACCGCCTCCCCATCCAATTCCAGCAGCCACACCGCGTAATCGGGGTGGGACAGGATCACGCGCTGGCGCTCGACCGTGTAGGCCTCCTCGAGGAAGGCCTGCAGGTCCTGCGGCGGGTACAGATGGCCGAAGGTTTCAGTGAACGTGCGTGCGGCCAGCGCCGACAGGGTCGGCGCGTCGTCCACAGTGGCGCGGCGGATCGAATACATGCAGGAAGTTGACGTCAGGGCGAAGCGCGGGTCAAGCCTTTCCAGGCGATTCCGCTTCTTCTTCCTCGTCCTCTTCCTCGTATTCCTCTTCGTCCTCGTCCTCTTCTTCCTCGCCTTCCTCGTCCTCGTCGTACTCTTCTTCCTCTTCGTCGTCCTCGTAGTCCTCGACGCCGAAGTCTTCACCGTCCCAACGGCCTTCGCCGTCGGCGACGAAGGTCAGGGCCATCGCGGCCGGATTGGTACCGACGCGGACCAGCCACCCCCCGAACACGCGTGCACGCTCGGTGACCAGGGTGGCCTCGGAGCCTTCATTGCCCAGCTTTTCCCACTCCAGCGAAAACGCAAACTCGGTCATTGCCTGGATCTCCTGATCAGTTGGTCTTGGGGCGAACCTGGATGTGCACTTCGGCCAGCTGCGCGTCGACGATCGGCGACGGCGCGTCGGTCATCAGATCCTGTGCACCGGTGGTCTTCGGGAACGGGATGACGTCGCGGATCGACTCGGTTCCGGCCATCAGCGCGGCGATGCGGTCGATGCCGAAGGCGATGCCACCGTGCGGCGGCGCGCCGTAGTTCAGCGCGTCGAGCAGGAAGCCGAACTTGGCGCGGGCCTCTTCGGCACCGATGCCCAGCAGCTCGAACACCGCGCTCTGCATGTCCGGACGGTGGATACGGATCGAACCGCCGCCGATTTCATTGCCGTTGAGCACCATGTCGTAACCGCGCGAGACGGCGGTACGGGCATTGGCGCGCAGATCGGCGATGTCGTCCACGGCCGGTGCGGTGAAGGGGTGATGCAGGGCGACGTAGCGCTGTTCTTCCTCGTCCCACTCGAACATCGGGAAGTCGGTGACCCACAGCGGTGCCCAGCCGTCGGCGACCAGGCCAAAGTCCTTGCCGGCCTTCAGGCGCAGCGCGCCCATGAAGTCGGAGACCTTGTTGTAGCCACCGGCACCGAAGAACACGATATCGCCATTGCCGGCACCGACATGGGCCACCAGCGCCGCGAAGCGCTCTTCGCTGAAGAACTTCTGGATCGGCGAGCTGACTTCGCCGTTGTCGGCGATCTTGATGTAGGCCAGGCCCTTGGCGCCGTACTTGGCGGCATGCGCGGCGTACTCGTCGATCTGCTTGCGGCTCAGCGACGCGCCGCCCGGGATGCGCAGCGCGGCGACGCGGCCTTCGGCGTCGTTGGCCGGGCCGGTGAACACCGGGAACTCGCTGTCCTTGACCAGTTCAGCCACGTCGACCAGTTCCAGCGCGATGCGCAGATCCGGCTTGTCCGAACCATAGCGACGCATCGCCTCGGCCCAGGTCATGCGCGGGAAGCTGGCATCCAGCTCGACATCGACCACTTCCTTGAAGATGGCGCGGATCATGTCCTCGACGAAGTCCTGCACATCGCGTTCGCGGACGAAGGCGAACTCCATGTCCAGCTGGGTGAATTCCAGCTGGCGGTCGGCACGCAGGGCCTCGTCGCGGAAGCAGCGCGCGATCTGGTAGTAGCGGTCGAACCCGGCCACCATCAGGATCTGCTTGAACAGCTGCGGGCTCTGCGGCAGGGCGTAGAACTCGCCCGGATGCATGCGCGCCGGCACCAGGAAGTCGCGCGCGCCTTCCGGCGTGGCCTTGGTCAGGATCGGGGTCTCGATGTCCTGGAAGCCCTTTTCGTCCAGGTGGCGGCGCAGCGCCTGCACCAGCTTGATGCGGGTGCGCTGCATGCGCTGCATTTCGGGGCGGCGCAGGTCCAGGTAGCGGTACTTCAGGCGGGTTTCCTCGCCCGGGTTCTCGTGGGCGTGGAACGGCAGCGGGGCGGCCTTGTTCAGCACGGTGATGGCGGTGGCGATCACTTCCACCTTGCCGGTGCGCATCTTGTCGTTCACCGCGTGCCGGGCGCGCACGACGCCCTCCACCTGCAGCACGTCCTCATAGCCCAGCGACGCGGCCACGGCGAACACGTCGGCGTTGTCGACCTCCACGGTCACCTGCACGATGCCTTCATGATCGCGGAGATCGATGAAGCAGACGCCGCCCTGGTTACGGGCCACGTCGGTCCAGCCGGCGAGGGTGACAGTCTGGCCAATCAGGGTCTCGTCGACCAGGCCGCAGAAGTGGGTACGCATGGGGGGAAGCTCCGCTGGAGAACGCCGGCACCGGATGGGGGCCGGAAAGCCTCGTATTCTGCGGCCGAGGCCCCGGCCGGGGCAAATCCGGGCAGTCACGCCGGCTTGATCGCCCCGGTCCCTATAGTCGGGCACCTGCCACCGTATGGGATGCCGCCATGAAATCGTTGTCCCTGGCCAGCCTGGCCGTGACCCTGAGCACTCTGGCCGTGCTCGCCCTGCCCTCTGCTCCGGCCGCTGCGCAGGACGGGGTGATCCGCTGCGAAAGCCAGAACAACCGTGAACGTGTCTGCAGCACCGGCTGGCGCAATGCGCAGCTGGTCCGCCAGCTGTCCGGCAGCGCCTGCGACGAGGGCCGCACCTGGGGCAGCCGCAATGGCAGCATCTGGGTCAGCAATGGCTGCCGCGCCGAGTTCGTTGAAGCCCGCGGCGGCTGGGGCGGTGGCAATGGCGGTGGCTGGGGCGGCAACAACGGCCGTCCCGGCGAAACCATCCGCTGCGAGAGCCAGAGCAACCGTGAGCGCAGCTGCCCGGTCGGCTGGCGCAACGCCCGCCTGGTCCGCCAGCTGTCCGGCAGCCCCTGCGACGAAGGCCGCACCTGGGGCGTGCGCAACGGCGCGGTCTGGGTCAGCAACGGCTGCCGCGCCGAGTTCGCCGAGGCCCGCGGCTGGGGCGGCGGCGGCGGTGGCTGGGGCGGCGGCAACAGCAATTATTCGATCACCTGCAGCAGCAACAACAACCGCACGCAGAACTGCGACTGGGATGAGCGCCAGGGCCGGCCGGTGCTGCAACAGCAGCTGTCCGGCAGTGCCTGCCAGGAAGGCCGCAGCTGGGGCTATGCACGCGGCCAGGTGTGGGTGAGCAACGGCTGCCGCGCACGCTTCAGCGCGCGCTGAGCCCCGGGGTCGGATCCCTGGCCGACGGCCAGGGCTCTGACCCATGGGTTCATGCAGTGACCGGGTCGGACCCTCCGCAGGAGGGATCCGACCCGAAGATCAGGGTGCTGGCGCCTTCTCGTCGCCCCACGGTGCGGGCGGCAGCTCGACCGGCTTGCTCAGGTCGAACTTCACGCGGAAACGGCGGCCTTCCGGGCGCGTCAGTTCGTAGACGAACGTCTGGTCGGGGTCGATCTCCATCGCCCAGGTGTTGTGCGTGGAGGCCAGCATGTCGGCACGACGGAACATCGCCACCGAATCGGAGTCGGCTGGGAACTGCTGGCGCTCGGCGGTGCCCGGTGGCGTGCTGTCGCCGCCATAGAGGGTGATCGCGTCGGGGCTACCGTCTTCGTGGCGATGATCGTGTTTCAGGCGCAGGCCGTTTTCGGTGCGGGTCAGCACCCAGGTGCGCGAATGGTCATCCCCCACATGGAAGGGAATCCGCAGTTCATGGGCGGGGTCGGCACAGCCGCGCACATGCATGACCAGGCGCTGGCCGGCGAACGGGTCCTTGCCGGTCGGTGCCGGCGTGTCCTCCACCACCCGGCCCTCATAGGCCTGGCCGCAATGCGCGGCGATGGCGGCCATGAAGGCATCGGCCGGTGCGGTCGCCAGATCATGCGCGACCGTATCGGAACGCTGCGAGCAGGCAGCGAGGCTGAGCAGGAGAGCGGAAGCGGTGACAACGGCAGGCAGTTTCATGCCCCAACCCTAACGGCCATGGCCGACGGGCGCAAACCGCGCGCGGCAACCGGTCAGCGTTCGGCGATGTGAGGTTCCGGCCGCGTCTCGGTGGCCGCTACCGGCGCGGACTCGCCCTCGCCCGCCGGCTCCTGCTCCACCGGATCGACGTCGAAGGGTGTGCGGAACACCAGCGACGGCAACAGTGTGGTCAGTGCGGCGTACAGCAGCAGCGCGCCGAACAGCACCGCCGGAATCTGGAAACGCTCGCGCATGATCGCCGCCAGGACCAGCGTGAAGATCAGGGTCGGGGCCAGCGCCAGCGAGACGCGCAGGCTGCTGCGGAAGCTCTCGCCGAACATCACCCGGCGCTGCAGCCAGACCACGCCGATGCGCAGCGGCAGCACCACCAGGGTGATCACGATGCCCAGCCCCAGCGCCTCGAAACTGAGGGCTTCGCTGGGCACCTTGGTGCCGGCATTGAAGAAATAGAATGGCACGAAGAACGAGGCGAACAGGCGCAGCGCGTGCAGGTTCTCGTGCGAGGCCAGCAGCGGCATGCGCTGGTGCAGCAGGCGCGCGACCAGGCCGGCGATGAACGCGCCCACCAGGTAATACACGCCCAGCAGATAGGTGATGTACGCCGCCACCATGCCGACCATCACCAGCAGCGAGAACTCCGAGCCCGGCGCGTGCGGCGCCACCCAGCGGCCCAGCGCGATGAACAGCAGCGGCAGGCCGATCATCATCGCCAGCAGGGCCAGGCTGGACAGCGCCATGTGCCCCGGGTCGCCGGCCTGCAGCACGATGAACAACGCCGCCAGCGCCAGCAGTTCGCCGGCGATGGCCTTGCTGGTGACCCAGAACCGCTCGTCCTCGCTCAAGCCCAGCCGCGACAGCGAATCCATGATGAAGCCGGTGGAGGGCGTCAGCAGCGCCAGCGCCAGCAGCCCAGCGGCCTGCCATGGCAGCCCCGCATAGCGCCAGGCCAGCCAGCCCACGCCGAACAGCGTGCCGGTACGGATCACCAGGTGCGCCAGCAGCGGCCACATGCCACGCCGCAGCGCCTGCAGATCCACTTCCAGGCCCGCGAACAGGAACAGCGAGGAAATGCCCAGCGTGGCCAGCAGGCCGATCACCGCGTCGTGTGCCTGGTCGCCCAGCCAGAGCATGCCGATGATGCCGAACAGCAGGCAGGTCAACGGCGCCGGCAGGCTGAAGCGCTGCAGTGCGCGCGGGATCACCAGCAGCGCG
This sequence comes from Stenotrophomonas sp. CASM114, assembly GCF_049384325.1. Taxonomy (NCBI): domain Bacteria; kingdom Pseudomonadati; phylum Pseudomonadota; class Gammaproteobacteria; order Lysobacterales; family Lysobacteraceae; genus Stenotrophomonas; species Stenotrophomonas sp. CASM114. The sequence goes on from NZ_JBMRGJ010000009.1 coordinate 48,363, forward strand.
AAGATCAGCAGCAGGTAGATCAACTCATGGCTCATCGGGGTCTTCCGTGGGGTTCGAACGCGCGCAGGATGCGCGTGCCCGACCGATCCGGCAAGCCATTTCCCGATGACCCCGGTTACCTCATCCGATCATCGCATCGGCCAGCGCCCCCACCCGTGCAAGCACTGCTGCGCGCTGGTCGTCATCGACCGATGCGCCCTGCAGATAGGCGGTGACCACCCACGCGGTGCCGCCCGCATGCGGCCACAGCACGGCGATGTCGTTGCGCGTGTCATCACCGTTGCTGCCGGTCTTGTCCCCCACCCGCCAGCGCTTGCCCAGCCCGGCGCGCAGGCAGGCATCGCCGGTCTGGTTGTCGATGAGCCAATCGGCGAACTGCCGGCGCGATGCAGGCTGCAGGCCATTGCCCACCGCGAAGCGGGCCAGGCTGGTGGCCATCGCGGCCGGGCTGGTGGTATCGCGCGGGTCTCCCTTCACGAACAGATTCACGTCCGGCTCGTTGCGGTCATTGCGGGTAATGCTGTCGCCCTGCCCGCGCAGGAATGCCGTCAGCGCCAATGGCCCGCCCACCACCTCCAGCAGCAGGTTGGCCGCCGTGTTGTCGCTGGTGGTCAGCGTGCCCCGGCACAGGTCGCGCACTGTCAGATCCTTGCCCACGTGGCGGCGCGCCACCGGAGCGTAGGACAGCAGATCCTTCCCGGCGATGGGCACACGGGTGTCGAGCGAAACGCGGCCTGCATCGGCAAGGCTCAGCACATGGGCGACCAGCATCGACTTGAACGTGCTGCACATCGGGAAGCGCTCATCCTGCCGATGCCCGCCGATGCGACGGCCGTTGCCGGTGTTCAGCACGGTGACACCCAGGCGGCCACCGCTGGCTTTCTCCAGCGCGGCGAAATCGGCGGCGCCGGCAATGGCGGCGTTCGCGGCGGGTATGCCAGACGAGGCGGAAACCGGTTGCGCCAGCGCCGGGGCAAGCAGCGAGGACGCAACGGCAGCACCACTGAACTGCAGGAATCGGCGACGGGCGAGCATAGGGGTTCTCCTGGTGACCGCTCGATTATTGGCGCCTCCCCTGCGACCGACCAGCGCGAAAAATCAGGGCAAGCCATAAGTTGAACTCATGCCTGACGCGATCAAATGTTTGAGATTTACGAAATTCCTCATTGAACGGGTAGGATCAGCCATCACCCTGGCTCACGGCTCTCCGATGCTGCACCCCACCCTGCCACTGAACGCGCTGCGTGCGTTCGAGGCGGCCGCCCGCCACCAGAACTTCACCCGAGCCGCGCTGGAGCTGTGCGTCAGCCAGGCCGCACTGAGCCACCAGATCCGGGGCCTGGAAGACCGGCTCGGCATCCGCCTGTTCCATCGCCTGCCGCGCGGCGTGGCGCTGACCGACGAGGGCGCGGCGCTGTATCCGGTGCTCAACGAATCGTTTGAACGCATCTCCGCCAGCATTGCGCGCTACACCGGCGGGCCGGCCCGGGAAGTACTGACGCTGGGCGTGGTCGGTACCTTCGCCACCGGCTGGCTGCTGCCACGGCTGGCGGCGTTCGAAGCCGCGCACCCGGACATCGAGCTGCGCCTGCAGACCCACAACAACCGTATCGACCTGGCCGGCGAAGGGCTGGATCTGGCGATCCGCTTCGGCGATGGCGACTGGCAGGGCCAGGCCTGCACGGCAATCCTCGATGCGCCCTTCGCACCGCTGTGCGCCCCCGCATTGGCGCGGCGGCTGAAGCAACCGCGGGACCTCGCCACACTGCCGTTGTTGCGTTCCTACCGCAGCGACGAATGGCCGCGCTGGTTGCAGGCGGCCGGGGTGAGCGGCGTGGAAGCCCGCGGGCCGGTGTTCGATTCCTCACTGACGGTGGCGATGGCCGCCGCCGGGGGCGCCGGCGTGGCCTTGCTGCCCTTGTGCATGTTCGAGCAGGAACTGGCCGAAGGCCGCCTGCTGCAGCCCTTCGGCACCACCTTGGAGCTGGGCCGCTACTGGTTGACGCGGCTGCGCTCGCGCGCCGAGCGCGAACCGGCCAAGCGGTTCCGCGAATGGCTGCAGGCGCAGGGCACGTAACAAAAAAGGGGACGGAGGGGATTAAGTCGTTTGTGGCACAAACGACTTAATCCCCTCCGTCCCCTTTTTTGCGTGATCAGGACTCCAGCAGCTCCATCCACGCCGCTTCGGCCTTCTCCAGCTGCGCGGCGGTGGTTTCGCGGTCGCGGCCGATCACCGCCATGCGGGTGGCATCGGCATAGTTGGCCGGGTCGGCCAGCTGGCGGTCGAGCTCGGCCAGCGCGCCCTCCAGTTCGGCCACCTTGGCCTCGGCGGCGGCCAGCTTGTGCGGGTTCACCGGCTTCTTCTGCACCACCTGCGCCACCGGCGCGGTCTTGACCACCACCGGTTCTTCCACCTGCTCCATGCGTGCCTTGGTGCCCTGCGCCTGCGGGCGGGTGCGCAGCCACGCGGCGTAGGCATCCAGGTCGCCATCGAACGGCTCGACCACGCCATCGGCCACGCGCCAGTAGGTATCGCAGACCAGGCCGATCAGGTGGCGGTCATGCGAGACCATCACGATCGCGCCTTCGAAGGTGGCCAGCGCTTCGGCCAGCGCTTCACGCATTTCCAGGTCAAGGTGGTTGGTCGGTTCGTCCAGCAGCAGCACGTTCGGCTGCTGCCAGGCGATCAGCGCCAGCGCCAGGCGGGCGCGTTCGCCACCGGAGAACCCATCGACCGGCTCGAATGCACGGTCGCCCGGGAAGTTCCACTTGCCGAGGAAATCGCGGAACGACTGGTTCGGTGCGTCCGGGGCGATCTCGCGGAAGTGCTCCATCGGCGACTGGCCTTCGTGCAGCGACTCCACCGTGTGCTGGGCGAAGTAGCCGATCTTCAGGTCCGGATGCGCCATGCGCTCGCCAACGATCGGCGCCAGCTCGCCCACCAGGGTCTTCACCAGGGTGGTCTTACCGGCACCGTTCGGGCCGAGCAGGCCGATGCGCTGGCCCGCTTCCAGGCCAAAACCGACGTTATGCAGGATCACCGCGTCCTTGCCGTAGCCGGCCTCGACGTGGTTCAGGCGGATCAGCGAGAACGGCAGCTTCGCCGGCGGCGCGAACTCGATGCGGAACTCACGCTCGGCGCGCACCGCTTCGGTGCCGGCCAGCTTGGCCAGGCGCTTCATGCGGCTCTGCGCCTGCGCGGCCTTGCTGGCCTGCGCCTTGAAGCGGTCGATGAAGCTCTGCAGGTGGGCGCGCTCGGCCTGTTCCTTTTCATGCGCGATCTGCTGCTGGCGCAGCTGTTCGGCGCGCTGGCGCTCGAAATCGGTGTAGCCGCCCGGGTAGAGCTTGGCGCCGCCGCCATGCAGGTGCAGGGTGTGGGTGGCCACGTTGTCGAGGAACTCGCGGTCATGCGAGATCAGCAGCAGGGTGCCCGGGTACTTCAGCAGCCACTGTTCCAGCCAGTACACCGCGTCCAGATCCAGGTGGTTGGTCGGTTCGTCGAGCAGCAGCAGGTCGCTGGGCATCATCAGCGCGCGGGCCAGATTCAGGCGCACGCGCCAGCCGCCGGAGAACGAGGACACCGCACGGTGGTGCGTCTCGGCAGGGAAGCCGAGGCCGTGCAGCAGCTTGCCGGCACGCGCTTCGGCGTCGTAGGCCCCCATCTCGGCCATCTTGGTGTGCGCGTTGGCCACCGCCTCCCAGTCTTCGCGCGCGGTCGCCTCGGCCTCTTCGGCCAGCACCGCGGCCACCTCGGTATCGCCGCCCAGCACGAAGCTCAGCGCCGGATCCGGCAGCGACGGGGTTTCCTGGGCCACGCTGGCGATGCGCACCTTGCCGGGCAGGTCGACGTCACCCTTGTCGGCCTCCAGCTCGCCCTTCACCGCCGCGAACAGGCTGGACTTGCCAGCACCGTTGCGGCCGACCACACCTACCCGGTAACCGGCGTGCAGGGTCAGGTCGACATTGGACAACAGCAGCCGCTCGCCGCGGCGCAAGGCGAAATTACGAAGGGAGATCATCGGGGGAGGGGTCCATATAACCGGATGGAATGTGCTGGTGAGCACTGTTCCTGCGACGCAATTCTAGCGTTAACGAATACTTGACGCGTCCCGGGATGCGCAGTGGCCGACGTTCCTCTCTCCCACGTCCCCGCCGCGCGCGTCCCGGGGTCCCTTCCTGCCAGCGCTGATCCGGGCTAAATGGTTGCTGCTGCAACGTTTTTTCTGAAGCCTGGCATTTGACAGGCACTGAATATCCCGTTAATTGCTGTATTGCGCACCGCAACAACCGCCGTCCGCCTCACGCTCGTGATGTCGATTCCGGTGCCGCCCCCCGCCAACCGGAGCCCATCCCGATGACCCGCAAGACCCGCCTGATCGCCGCCGCCGTCGCTGTCGCACTCGGTGGCTCTCCGTTCGTCGCCGCTGCACAGCAGGCCGGCACCGCCGCCAACACCCTGGACACGGTGATCGTCACCGGCACCCGCGTGGCCGACCGCACGGTCGCCGAATCGCAGTCGCCGATCGACATCATCACCCCCGAAGTGCTGCAGTCCACCGGTACCAGTGAACTGGCCACCGCACTGTCGCGCGCCCTGCCCTCGCTGAACTTCCCGCGCCCGGCGCTGACCGACGGCACCAGCGGCGTGCGCCCGGCGCAGCTGCGCGGCCTGTCGCCGGACCAGGTGCTGGTGCTGGTCAACGGCAAGCGCCGCCACACCTCGGCGCTGATCAACGTCAACGGCAGCATCGGCCGTGGCTCGTCGGCGGTGGACATCAACGCGATCCCGATCGCCGCGATCGAGCGCGTGGAAGTGCTGCGCGACGGTGCCTCGGCGCAGTACGGCTCGGACGCCATCGCCGGCGTCATCAACATCGTGCTCAAGGGCAGCGGCCGTGGCGGCAGCCTGGCAGTGGACTACGGCCAGTACTCGGCCGGCGACGGCAACAAGTACCAGCTGTCCGGCGACACCGGCGTCGAGTTCGGCAACGGCCGCGGCCGCGTGCAGGTGGCCGGCCAGATCAGCCAGCAGGACGAGAGCAACCGCGCCGGCCCGTACCGCGGCACCACGCCGAACACCGGCAACTTCCCCAGCATCGGCCAGAAGACCTTCATCGTCGGCGACCCGCGCGTGGATGCCACCGCGGCCTCGGCCAACGCCAGCTTCGACTTCAGCGACCACGTGACCGGCTACGCCAGCGCGCTGCTCAGCAACCGCGACATCACCTCGTTCGCGTTCTACCGTTCGCGCAACCACAGCGGGCAGAGCGCGCTGCTGGCGCAGACCTACCCGGACGGCTACGTGCCGGAGATCAACCAGTATTCCAAGGACCGCTCGCTGGTGGCCGGGGTCAAGGGCAACACCGACAACGGCTGGACCTGGGACCTGAGCCTGAACCACGGCGAGAACACCCTGGACTTCCACACCCGCAACAGCATCAACTACAGCCTCGGCGCAACCAGCCCGCGCTCGTTCTACGACGGCACGCTGAAGTACCAGCAGGACATCTTCAATGCCGACCTGACCAAGTCGCTGGACTGGGGCCTGGCCTACCCGGTCACGCTGTCCTTCGGTGGTGAGTACCGCAAGGAAAAGTGGGACCAGAACCCGGGCGAACTGAACTCGTACACCGGCAGCGGCGCGCAGGGCTTCGCGGGCTTCACCCCGACCAATGAAGTGCATGCCGACCGCCACAACTACGCGGTCTACGCCGGCCTGGAAGCGGACCTGACCGAGAAGTTCTCGGCCGGCATCACCGGCCGCTACGAAGACTATTCGGACTTCGGCGACCGCTTCTCGGGCAAGCTGTCGGCGCGCTACGCGTTCACCGACAAGGTGGCGCTGCGGGCCACCGCCTCCAGTGGTTTCCGCGCGCCCTCGCTGGCGCAGCAGGGCTACCAGGCGGTGACCAGCCAGTTCCTCAATGGCGTATTCGTCGAGCGCGGCACCTTCCCGACCACCAGCCAGGCCGCGCAGGCGCTGGGCGCCTCGCCGCTGAAGGCCGAGACCTCCACCTCCTACAGCCTGGGCCTGGTGCTGCAGCCGGTCGACCGCCTGTACATCACCGTCGATGCCTACCAGATCGACATCGATGACCGCATCGCGCTGTCGTCGAGCATCACCACCAATGCCGCGACCAGCGCGCTGCTGGGCACCCTGGGCCTGCCGCAGGTGACCGCGTTCTCCTACTTCACCAACGGCCTGGATACGCGCACCCGCGGTGTCGACTTCGTCTCCAGCTACACGGTGCCGTTCAGCGCCAGCAGCCTGGAGCTGACCGCGGCATACAGCTACAACGACACCGAAGTGCGCCGCGTTGGCGGCACCCCGCCGGTGTTCGGCACGCTGGGCCTGACCCAGTCGCTGATCGGCCGTGATGAGATCGGTCGCATCGAGGACAGCTACCCGCGCGACAAGGCGATCCTGAGCGGCACCTGGCGCTCGGACCACTGGGAACTGGGCCTGGCCGCCACCCGCTACGGCAAATTCACCGTGCGCAACTCGGCCACCGCGCTGCGTGACCAGACCTACGGCGACGCCTGGGTGGTGGATGCCTCGGCCAGCTACAAGCCCAGCAGCAACTGGACCCTGACCGTGGGTGCCGACAACCTGCTGGACAAGTACCCGGACCGCACCGAGGACCTGCAGAACTCCACCTTCGGCATGCTGCCGTACAGCAACTACTCGCCGTTCGGCTTCAACGGTGCGTATGTGTACGGGCGGATCAAGTACACCTGGTAAGGGGTAATGGGTGCGCCGGGCCCTGCCCGGCGCTGCTCCACACACCCGCCCGCGGCCTCGGGGCAGGCGCGGCCCTGACCGTATACCGTTGCCAGCTCCTGCACCCGGTTTCCAGGCTGTGCTCTGTTGCACGCGCCTCATAGGTCGTCCCGTGCATAATCAGCGGACCAACGAAGGAGCCGCTCCGTGACGAGAGCCTGCATCACTCGCCGCCATGTGTACGCTGCGCTCGCGTGGGTTGCGCTGGCGGCCCCCCTGTCAGGGTGTTCAGGAGATCACGTGAAACCCAGCTATTCCAAATCGAGCCTTGAGCCGGTCGTCGTCACCCAGCTCTCCGCGTCGAAGCTCCAGGTCCAGTTCAATGAACCGATGGAAAGCATGTATTACGCGGCAGGGATGAGCTATGTCGTGGAAGGGGACACCATGAAAGTCGTTGTTGATCGCTGCCCCATATCCGGCCAATGCACAACCATGCTGCGGCGCGACGTGAAGCCCGGACCTGCTGGCCCGGCCCGTCAGGAAATTCCCTTGATGGCGCCGCGCGTGGTGATGCTGTACGCCGATGGCGAAACACAGATTTATCCGTAAGGGCATCCCATGAGCGACAAGGTCGTCCTCGGCATCCATAGTCACGTAGACCCCAATACACAGGGGTCGTTCAATCAGTTCGTGGACGGCCACGCCTGGATCTCGGTGACGCGAAACGGCCATACGACGTTCCATGGCCTGTGGCCAGACAACCATCCACTCGTTGAGGACAATGGCCCAGGTTCGGACATCCGCGAAGGCATGGAAGCCCGGGCCACACCTTCGGCCTCACGCTATTACGAATTGACTCCCGAGCAGGTCAAGCGACTTGACCAGGCCTTGGGCGAAAATGTCACCTGGTCATATGGCAATACCTGCGCATCGTGGGCGACCAGTACCGTGAACAAGGTTACCGGGCAGTCCCTGGATGCAGGCGAACTGCTGTTCACCGATACACCGCGGGAGCTGATCGAGTCCATTCGCAAGGCAGAGCGCGTGCGGCCCACCAGTCCTTCGCAGCCGCAACCGGCAACCGAACGGCCGGAAACCAGCATCCCAACGCTGAGCGATGCCTCGGCATCGCTTCACCAGCAAGCACTCGCCGGCGTCCACGCGCTGGACGCATCGTTGGGTCGCGCATCTGATGAAGCCAGCCAACGCATGGCGGCCAGCCTCACCCAACTTGCCCGGGCACAAGGTCTGGAACGGATCGACCATGTGGTATTGGGCTTGCCGGCTGGTCAGCCCCCAAGGCCGGAGAACATCTTCGTCATTCAAGGAGCCTTGGATGACCCGGGCCATCTGCGTGCCCACATCAACATTGAAACGGCCCTTCAGCCACCCGTTGCGGAGTCGCTGCGGCAGATTCATCAGTTGGACAAGCAGCTGGCCGCCTCGCCGCAGCAGGCCGAGCCTGCCCTGGAAGAGACCCAGCGCCGGCAGATGGTGTGATCATCGACGGCTACGCCTGGAGCCCCCCCATAGGTAGGCACCATTCGGCCCGTCAGGGCCTGCCATCTCTCAACAAGGCTTGATATCTCGCCCGTACAAGCCGCCCACGCAACGATCCGATACGCTGGCCAGCGTTTGCCGTATGTGACCGCATCGGTGAAAATCGGGGCATCCCCCGATTTCCTGCGAGTGCCGATGCACCATGACACCGACCTGATCAACATCGTTGCCGTTGGCCTGGGGCTCGCCTTCATCTTCGGCGCGCTGGCCAACAAGCTCCGCTTGTCTCCCCTGGTCGGTTACCTGGTTGCTGGCATCTGCGTAGGCCCGTTCACTCCCGGCTTCGTCGCCGACCAGGCGCTGGCCAACCAGCTGGCCGAACTGGGCGTCATGCTGCTGATGTTCGGCGTCGGCCTGCACTTCTCGCTGAAGGACCTGATGGCGGTCAAGGCGATCGCCATTCCCGGCGCCATCGGCCAGATCGCGGTGGCCACCCTGCTCGGCTGGGGCGTGGCCTCGCTGATGGGCTGGCCGGCCATCCATGGCGTCATCTTCGGTTTCTCGCTGGCCACCGCCAGTACCGTGGTGCTGCTGCGGGCGATGGAGGAACGCCGCCTGCTGGAAACGATGCGTGGCAAGATCGCGGTCGGCTGGCTGATCGTGGAAGACCTGGCCTGTGTGCTGGCGCTGGTGATGATGCCGGTGATGGCCGGTGTGTTCGGTCCTGACGCGGCCAAGGAATCGCACTCGCTCGGCAGCGTGCTGGCCGACATCGGCTGGACCTTCGTGCAGCTGGGCCTGTTCGTGGCGGTGATGCTGGTGGTCGGTCGGCGGGTCATCCCGTGGATCCTCGAGCGCATCGCCGGTACCGGTTCGCGTGAGCTGTTCACCCTGTCGGTGCTGGCGATCGCGCTGGGCGTGGCGTTCGGCTCGGCGATGCTTTTCGGCGTCTCGTTCGCGCTGGGCGCGTTCTTCGCCGGCATGCTGCTCAACGAATCGGAGCTGAGCCACAAGGCCGCGCATGATTCGTTGCCGCTGCGCGATGCGTTCGCGGTGCTGTTCTTTGTGTCGGTCGGCATGCTGTTCGACCCCAACATCCTCGTCCAGCATCCGTGGCAGGTGCTGGCCACCGTCGCCATCATCATGTTCGGCAAGTCGGCGGCGGCGTTCTTCATCGTGCGTGCGTTCGGCCACCCGACCAGCACCGCGCTGACCATCTCGGCCAGCCTGGCGCAGATCGGCGAGTTCGCCTTCATCATCGCCGGCCTCGGCGTGGCGCTGCAGATCCTGCCGAAGGAAGGCCAGTCGCTGGTGCTGGCCGGCGCGCTGGTGTCGATCATGCTCAACCCGCTGGTGTTCGGCCTGCTGGACCGTTGGCAGGCCAAGCAGGAGCAGTCTCCGCAGGTACCCGAGCCGCCCGAAGCGATCGGCCCGTCGCGCGACCTGCATGACCACGCCATCGTGATCGGTTACGGCCGCGTCGGCAGCGAACTGGCGCAGGTGCTGCGCGACCGTGGCGTGCCGGTGCTGGTGATCGATGACAACAAGGAACACGTCGAGCAGGCACATGCCAAGGGCCTGGCGGCGATCCGCGGCAGTGCCGCCGCCGACCGGGTGCTGGCCGAGGCCCATCCGGAGCGCGCCAAGATCGCGGTGCTGGCGATTCCGCAGCCGCTGGAAGCCGGTGAGGCGCTGGCCAAGCTGCGGGCGATCAATCCGGACCTGACCCTGCTGGCGCGCGCACACAGCGATGCCGAGGTGAAGCATCTGCTGGAGCACGGCGCCGATGGCACGGTGATGGCCGAGCGCGAGCTGGCGTATTCGCTGGCGGAGATGATCATGTCCACGCCGCCGTACCGGAATCTGGGGCAGCAGAGCATTCCGGTGGTGTGAGGGGTGTACGTGCGGCAGGGCTGCGCCCTGCACCTGCCGAAGCGGCGGCAACGGCGAAAGCAAAGGCTGGCATTGCGTGGGATGGCGGGGTGGGTCCGGTTGCGGGGGCCGCTGCAAGTACGTCCATGTAAGCTCGGTCGCCGCATCCATGCGGCTCACGCCCCCGCAACCGGACCCATCCCGCCTTCGACAGATTCCGGCGATCTGTCGGAACGGCGTTCTGCTCTGGTGGGTGTCGACCTTGGTCGACACGGCGGCGCGCGGGGTCAGATCCGTTTTCCACAGGAAAACGGATCTGACCCCGGAAACAAAAAAATCCCCGGTCGACCCGCATCGACCGGGGATCTGGATCGCCACGTTGCCACGCCTTGGAGAGGCAGTTCCAACCTAACCCATCGCGGTGCCGGCGGTGATCGCCTGTGGCGATGACGACCAAGCGCGCAGCTATCAGGCGCCGGCCAGGGCCTGTTCCAGGTCCGCGCGCAGGTCGCCGATGTGTTCGATGCCGATCGACAGCCGCACGGTGTCCTCGCTGACACCGGCCTTGGCCAGCTCCGCTGCATCCAGCTGGCGATGCGTGGTCGAAGCCGGATGGGTGGCCAGTGACTTCGCATCCCCCAGGTTGACCAGGCGGGTGAACAGCTTCAGCGCATCGAGGAAGCGGGCGCCGGCCTCGCGCCCACCGGGCAGACCGAAGGTCAGTACGCCCGAGCCGTGTCCACCCAGATAGCGCTGCGCGGCGGCATGCTCGGGGTCGTCGGCCAGTCCGGCGTAGCGCACCCAGGCGACCTTGGCATGCGCCTTCAGGAACTGCGCAACGGCCAGCGCATTGGCATTGATGCGTTCCATGCGCAGGGCCAGGGTCTCGATGCCCTGCAGGATCAGGAACGCGTTGAACGGCGACAACGCAGCGCCCGTATTGCGCAGCGGCACCACCCGCGCCCGGCCGATGTAGGCGGCTGGCCCCAGTGCTTCGGTATAGACCACGCCGTGGTAGCTGGGGTCGGGCTGGTTGAGCCGCGCGAAGCGTTGGGGCTGTGCGGTCCAGTCGAAGCGGCCGGAATCGATGATCGCGCCGCCCAGGCTGTTGCCGTGTCCCCCGAGGTATTTGGTCAGCGAATGCACCACGATGTCGGCGCCGTGCTCGAACGGGCGCAGAAGGAACGGTGTGGCCACGGTGTTGTCGACGATCAGCGGCACGCCCGCGGCATGCGCGACCTCGGCGATCGCAGCGATGTCGGTGACATTGCCGCGCGGGTTGCCGATCGATTCGACGAACACCGCCTTGGTGCGGTCGTCGATCAGCGCGGCGAACGCCGCCGGGTCGGCCGGATCGGCAAAGCGCGCCTGGATGCCGTACTGCGGCAGCGTGTGCGCCAGCAGGTTGAGGCTGCCACCGTAGAGCGCACTGGAGGCGACGATGTTGTCGCCGGCCTCGGCGATGGTCTGGATGGCATAGGTGATCGCGGCCTGCCCCGAGGCCAGCGCCAGCGCGCCGATGCCGCCTTCCAGCGCGGCCAGGCGCTGCTCCAGCACGTCGGTGGTGGGGTTCATGATGCGCGTGTAGATGTTGCCCGGAACCTTCAGGTCGAACAGGTCGGCGCCGTGCTGGGTGTCATCGAAGGCATACGCCACGGTCTGGTAGATCGGCACCGCCACCGCGCGGGTGGTCGGGTCGGGACGGTAACCGCCGTGCACGGCCAGGGTTTCCAGTTGCCACTGCGGGTCGCTCATTGCACCAGGCTCCATCCGGGGAAACCGCCACCATAGGCCAGCCGGGGCCGCCCGCTGAAAGCCGCTGGCGATGACGTCCGTACCCGCGGTTATCAGGTTGGCCGCGATTCAGGCAGTCGTCATGGGGCATTGCTAGGCTGCGCCGCCGGGCGCTCCTGCCTGGGAACGGAGGCCCCACGCATGCAGCCATCCCCCTGGACTCCCCCTGCCAGCAGTTCGCCCACGTCGGTCCTGCTGGTGGAGGACGACCGTCGCCTGGCCGAACTGGTCAGCGACTATCTCCACGAACATGGCTTCACCGTGCAGCACGTGGCACGCGGCGACCTCGCCAGCGCCGCCTGCCGCCAGCATGCGCCGGAGCTGGTGGTGCTGGACCTGATGCTGCCCGGCCTGGGGGGCATCGATGTGTGCCGGCAGATCCGCAGCTTCTCCGATGTGCCGATCCTGATGTTGACCGCCTGTGAGGACGACATCGAGCAGGTGCTGGGCCTGGAATCGGGTGCCGATGACTATGTGCACAAGCCGATCGAGCCACGCCTGCTGCTGGCCCGCCTGCGCGCCCTGCTGCGCCGCCGCCACGGCAGCAGCAACACCGGCACGCCCAGCCGGCTGATGCATGGTGAGCTGCTGATCGATCGCATGCAGCGCGAGGTGCACCTGCACGGCCAGCCGGTCGAGCTGGGCACCACGGAATTCGAGATCCTGTGGCTGCTGGCCAGCCAGCCGGGGCAGATCCTGTCGCGCGACCAGATCCTGCAGGCGGTGCGCGGCATCGGCTTCGACGGTCTGGACCGCAGCGTCGACGTCTGCATCGGCAAGCTGCGCCGCAAGCTCGGCGACGATGCGCGCGAACCGCGGCGGATCAAGACCGTGTGGGGGCGCGGCTACCAGTTCAATCCTGCGGCCTGGTCGGAATGAAGCGGCTGTTCCTGTGGCTGTGGTTCATCACCGGCGCCTGCTTCCTGGTGTCGGTGTTCTTTCTCAACCACATCCTGGATGGCATCTACACGCCCGTGCAGGATCGCGTGTTCGTGCAGCAGGTGCGCGGGCAGGTGTACGCCCTGCGCAGTGGCCTGGCCGGCCTGGACGCCGTCCAGCAGCGTGAGCGCCTGCAACAGTGGCAGCCACACTACGGCATCGCCCTGACCCTGCTCGACAAACCTCCCGCGCTCGACGCGCAGGAACAGGAGGCCGTGAAGGCCGATGGCTTCGTCGTGCGCGATCAGTACCAGCAGGTGCTGCTGCCCATCGACGGCATCGGCGGCCGCTGGCTGCACCTGCGCCTGCCCGGCGCGGTGCAGATGACGACGTACATGACCATCGCCGCCTACCTCAGCATCCTGCTGCTGGTGGGCGCCAGCCTGTATGCCTGGGTGCGCCTGCTCTGGCGCGACCTGGAAGCACTGCGCCGGCACGCCGACCGCATCGGTTCCGGCGACCTGCAGGCACGTGCGCAGGTTTCGCCCCGCTCGCAGATCCGGGTCATCGTCGAACACTCCAACCGCATGGCGGCACGCGTGGCCGAACTGGTGCAGCGCCAGCGCGACCTGACCCATGCCATTTCGCACGAACTGCGCACGCCTATCGCGCGGGTGGCCTTCGGCCTGGACCTGATGCAGGACAGCGATGACCGCGAACGCCGCGAACGGCTGGCGCAGGGCCTGCACGGCGACCTGGCCGAGCTCAACCGGCTGGTCAGCGAACTGCTGGCCTACGAACGGCTGGAGCATCCCAGCGAGGGCGAACCGATGCAGCGCATCGAAGCCAACGACTGGCTGCAGGCCTGCCTGGCCGATGCCCGCCGCGATGCCGAACGTGCCGGCATTGTCCTGCGCGTGCAGCCCAGCGCGTTGCCGCGAGTGGATGCCGAGCCACGCCTGTTGCAGCTGGCGCTGAGCAACCTGGTCGGCAATGCGCTGCGCCACGCGCGTTCGCAGGTGGAGGTCTCGCTGGTCGGTATCAGCGGCCGCGCCTGCCTGCGCGTGGACGATGACGGCCCGGGCATCGCCGAAGCCGATCGGGAGAAGGTGATGCGCCCGTTCACCCGCCTGGACGACAGCCGCAGCCGCGATACCGGCGGCTTCGGCCTGGGCCTGGCCATTGTCGGCCGCATTGCAGCCCGCCACGGCGGCGAGCTGCGCATCAGTCGCGCCACGCTGGGCGGCGCGCGCCTGGAAATGCACTGGCCGCTGGCTGCCAGCTGAACGCCCAAGGGCGCGATTACAGTTGATTACAACTCCCGCACAACTGCGGACGGATCGGTCGCCGGCATATCGCCACGCTGGCAACCCTGCAGCACTCGCCGGACGCGCGCGCTGCTTTCCTCCCATTGCCGAGAGTTTCCATGTCCCAGCTTCGCCGTTCCCCCGCCCTGCTCTGCCTGGCCGTGTTGCCGCTGTTCGCCGCCCCGATCGCCCACGCCAAGGATGACCACTGGACCTTCGAGCTCGCCGCCGGTGGCGGCGTGGCACCGCGCTACAGCGGCAGCGAGGAGTATCGTGCGACGCCGTCGCTGTCCTTTGATGTCACCTCGCCGGGGGGATGGTTTCTGGGCACCAGTGGCATCGGCTGGGGCACCTCCCTCGGCGAGCACACGCGCGTGCGTGCCTATGTCGGCGCCAGCGGCATCCGCAAGGACAAGGACTCGCTGCTGGGCGGTTCGGACTTCCTGCGCGGCATGGGTGATATCGATACCCGTCCCCTGGTCGGCGTCTCGGCTGGTTATACGCTGGGCGAAGCCGTGCTGAGCGGCTCCTGGCAGTTCACCCGCAAGGACGAGGACAAGGCCGAGAACGGCCTGGCCACCCAGCAGATCCATCTGAACCTGAGCATGCCGCTGTTCGACCTGGCCGGTGGCGTGGTCAGCGGCAGTGTTTCCACCGACTACGGCAACCGCGGCTACATGCAGACCTGGTACGGCGTCAGCCCGGAACAGGCCAAACGCACGGGCTTCGCCGAGCACAGGCCGAAGGCCGGCCTGGTCAGTGCCGGTGTCGGCCTGAAGTGGAGCCACCGCGTGGGCCGCAACGGCAACTGGTACATCTCGGCCGAAGGCACGCGCCTGCTCGGCGATGCGGCCAACAGCCCGATCGTGCAGAAGGCAAACCAGTTCGGGCTGATGAGCGGTTACACCCACCGCTTCTGATGCATGAAGGGCGCCGCTGGGCGCCCTTTCCCTCTGCGGTCAGCGGCAGGCCGGTGCGTCGCCGCTGCCGCACAACCCGACCTCGCGCAGCCAGCCGATCCACTGCACGACGTCCTCCTTCTCCGGCTCGGAGCGGAACGACTTCTGCACGGTGTGGAAGCCCTGCCTGCCCTGCACGCCCTTGATCCAGGTGAACTCGGGCTTGCCTGTCCCCGGATTCCGCGGGCAGCCGAGCATCAGCAGGGCGAAGGGCCGTCCCCCTTCTTCACCTTCGCGGATCCAGTGGCTCTGCGCGGCCGGACAGGCGATGCGCCACCCCGCCTCGATGATGCCGAGGAACTCACGCGGACTCACATGGCCGCTGTTCGGCGCATCGTTGACGGTGACCATGTCGGTCCAGTCGTGCACGGTCTGGCCCTGCGGTACGTACTCGGTAATGCGGTTGCCTTGCGCGTCGGTGCTCTGGTGGGCCTGCTGGTAGCCCTCCATCGGCGGCAGCTGTACCTGTTCGGCGGCCGCGGCGTGTCCACAAACAGCAGCCACCGCCAGCGTCATGCAGAGTGAAGCCCTGCGGGCAACGTCCATGCGATTCTCCTCATCCTTGCGAAAGTGAAACAGGACCATCGTGCGCTGCCAACGCTCTGATGGCGCCCCAGCCATGGCTGGGGCGCCACCGGTTCAAGCCTTGGCGAACACCAGGCGACCACCGTCGTTGCCGACTTCGATGGTATCGCCGTTGACGAAGGCGCCGGACAGGATCTGCTGCGCCAGCGGGTTTTCCAGCTGCGACTGGATCGCACGCTTCAACGGGCGCGCGCCGTACACCGGATCGAAGCCGACGTTGCCGAGCAGGTCGAACGCCGCATCGGAGACCGCCAGCTTCAACCCGCGCTCGGCCAGCCGCTTCTCAAGCCCGCGCATCTGGATGCGCGCGATCTGCTTGATCTGCTGCTTGTCCAGCGGGTGGAACACCACGATGTCGTCCAGGCGGTTGATGAACTCCGGACGGAAGTGCGCCTGCACCACGCCCATCACCGCTGCCTTCATCTGCGTGTAGGCCTCCGGGCTGTCGTCGGCGCTCATGTCCTGGATCTGGTGCGAGCCCAGGTTCGAGGTCATCACGATGACGGTATTGCGGAAGTCCACGGTGCGGCCCTGGCCATCGGTCAGGCGGCCATCGTCCAGCACCTGCAGCAGGATGTTGAACACATCCGGATGCGCCTTCTCCACTTCGTCCAGCAGGATCAGCGAGTACGGGCGACGGCGCACCGCCTCGGTCAGGTAGCCGCCTTCCTCGTAGCCCACGTAACCCGGGGGGGCGCCGATCAGGCGGGCGACGCTGTGCTTCTCCATGAATTCGCTCATGTCGATGCGGATCATCGCGTCGGCGCTGTCGAACAGGAATTCGGCCAGCGACTTGCACAGCTCGGTCTTGCCGACGCCGGTCGGGCCGAGGAACAGGAACGAGCCGGCCGGACGGTTCGGATCGGACAGGCCGGCACGCGAACGGCGCACGGCATCGGAGACGACCTTGATCGCTTCCTCCTGGCCGACCACACGGTTGTGCAGCACTTCTTCCATGCGCAGCAGCTTGTCGCGCTCGCCTTCGAGCATCTTGTTGACCGGAATGCCGGTCCAGCGCGACACGACCTCGGCGATCTCCTCGTCGGTGACCCGGTCCTGCACCAGCTTGAAGTCCTTGTGCTCGGCTTCCTGGGCCGCGGCCAGCTGCTTTTCCAGCTGCGGCAACAGGCCGTACTGGATCTCGCTCATCTTGGCGAAATCCTGGCGGCGCTGCGCGGCTTCCAGTTCCAGCTTGGCCTGCTCGACCTGCTCCTTGATCTTGGTGGCGCCCTGCAGCGCAGCCTTCTCCGACTTCCAGATTTCATTGAGGTCGGAGAACTCGCGCTCCAGCCCGTCGATGTCGTTCTCCAGGTCGGCCAGCCGCTGCCGCGAGGCTTCGTCCTTTTCCTTCTTCAGCATCTCGCGCTGGATCTTCAGCTGGATCACCCGGCGTTCCAGGCGATCCAGCTCCTCCGGCTTGGAGTCGATCTCCATGCGCAGGCGCGAGGCAGCCTCGTCCATCAGGTCGATGGCCTTGTCCGGCAGCTGGCGATCGGTGATGTAGCGGTTGGACAGCGTGGCGGCGGCCACGATGGCCGGGTCGGTGATCTCCACCCCGTGGTGCACGGCGTACTTTTCCTTCAGCCCGCGCAGGATCGCGATGGTGTCCTCCACCGACGGCTCACCGACGAAGACTTTCTGGAAGCGGCGCTCCAGCGCAGCGTCCTTCTCGATGTACTTGCGGTATTCGTCCAGCGTGGTCGCACCGATGCAATGCAGCTCGCCGCGTGCCAGCGCCGGCTTCAGCATGTTGCCGGCATCCATCGCGCCGTCGGCCTTGCCCGCGCCGACCATGGTGTGCAGTTCATCGATGAACAGGATGATCTGGCCTTCGTTCTTGGCCAGGTCGTTGAGTACACCCTTCAGTCGCTCCTCGAATTCGCCGCGGAACTTGGCCCCGGCGATCAGCGCGCCCATGTCCAGCGACAGCACGCGCTTGCCGCGCAGGCCCTCGGGTACTTCGTCGTTGATGATGCGCTGGGCCAGCCCTTCCACGATCGCGGTCTTGCCCACGCCGGGTTCGCCGATCAGCACCGGGTTGTTCTTGGTCCGGCGCTGCAGCACCTGGATGGTGCGGCGGATTTCCTCGTCACGGCCGATCACCGGGTCGAGCTTGCCGCTCTCGGCCCGCGCGGTCAGGTCGATGGTGTACTTCTCCAGCGCCTGCCGCTGCTCCTCGGCATTCTCCGACTGCACGTTCTCGCCGCCACGCAGCTTGTCGATCGCCGCCTGCAGGCGCGTCTTGTCGGCACCGGCGGCGCGCAGCGCCATGCCCAGCGTGCCGCCATCGTCCAGCGCCGCCAGCACGAACCACTCGCTCGCAATGAAGGCGTCCCCGTGCTGCTGCGCCAGCTTGTCGGTCTGGTTCAGCAGGCGCCCCAGATCGTTGCCCATCGAGACGTTGCCGGCCTGGCCGGATACCTTCGGCAGTGCGTCCAGCGCCTCGGTCAGGCGCTCGCGCAGCACCGGCACGTTCACCCCGGCCTGGGCCAGCAGCGGGCGCGTGCTGCCACCCTGCTGGTCCAGCAGCGCGCTGAACAGGTGAACCGGTTCGATGATGCTGTTGTCGCGGCCCACGGCCAACGACTGTGCGTCTGCCAGCGCCTGCTGGAAACGCGAGGTGAGCTTGTCCATCCGCATTGCGAATCCTCATCGGTCTTCAGGGCCGGCCTGGGCCGGCAATGCTGGAAAGATGCGGTTGCCCCACCCGGTTTCAAGGGTGGCTGCGACTGCACCCCGGGGCCAGTCAGCCTGCGGCCAGCATGCCGGAGCGCGTGTGGTCGGCGCGTTGATCCCGATCAGTTCCGCACGGTGGACGGGCTCAGCGGGTGATCGCGCTGCGGATCGCCCGCAGCTGCTGCTTGATCGCCCGCGCCTGTGCAGGATCCATGCGTAGCAGGGCCTTCTGCCCGATCGAGCGTGACTGCAGGGTGGGATCGACGAAGCGATAGCGGCCGCGCTCATCGCGCTGCACCAGCGGCGACTGGGCCAGTTCCGGGGTGTCCAGCAGGTGGTCGATCACCATGACCAGGCGGTCGTTGAAATAGCCCTCGGGCCGGCCAAGGTCGGCATAGGCCTGCTGGATCAGCGGATAGAAGCGCTTGTAAGCGGTAGCCGTTGCCGCCGGGTCCAGCGCAGTGAACGCCTGTACGTAAGGCGCATAGCGTGCCGCATTGCTGGCGGCGATGCGTTCGCCGCCTTCGCCCGTATCGACCTGCAGGTTGCCCGGCAGCGGCCGCGCGGCCAGCGCGGTCGGCGGCACGCTGGGCTTGTCCAGGTTGTCGACCTGGGTGACCAGGCGCTGGATCAGGTGATCACGCAGCAGCAGGGTCAGCGGCCCCTCGCCTTGGAACAGCTGGCTCAGTGCGCCCCAGGCCGCGGCGTCGCTGTCAGCCAGTTTCGGCAGCGCCGGGTCGGCGGCGGCCTCGGTATCCAGCGGATGCCTGATCGATGGTGGTGCTGGCGCGGGCTCTGCGGCCGCCTGCGGTTGTGCCGGTGCACTGGTACTGGCAGGGGTTGATTGCACCGGCACCGGGACACCGTCGGCCAGGCTCTTCAGCTGATCGCGGAACAACCAGCCGCCCGCGCCACCGATCACCACCACACCCAACACCCAGGGCCAGACCGCCTTTCCACTCTGCATGATGCAGCACCTCGTTTCACACGCATGGAGAAGGTGTGACCCCATCGAGTGCAGCCGGTTCCCCGCCTGTTCCGCTGCCGTTCGGGTTCAGGCACGCGTCGTCCACGCTCACGTCTGCTTTGCGCCACCCGCGCGAGGCTAGGAGTCCTGTCCCGTGGAGACTCTGCCATGCAGTACGCGCTGTACTACTGGACCGGCATCCAGGGCCGTGGCGAGTTCGTGCGCCTGGCGCTGGAAGATGCCGGCGCCGACTACATCGACATGGCGCGGGTGCACGGCGATGCGGTGATGCAGCCGTTTCTGGAGGGTCGCAACGAAGGGGCACAGCCCTTTGCGCCGCCGTTCCTGAAGGCCGGCCGCCAGGTCATCGCGCAGGTCGCGGCGATCCTGGATTTCCTCGGCCCGACGCTGGACCTGGTGCCGCAGGCCGCATCGCGGCGGATGCAGGCGCTGCAACTGCAGTTGACCATCGCCGACCTGGTAGCCGAGGTGCACGACACCCACCATCCGATCGCCGCATCGAAGTACTACGAACAGCAGAAGACCGAGGCCAAGGCACGAGCCGCGTCACTGCGCAGCGAGCGCCTGCCCAAGTTCCTCGGCTATTTCGAGCAGGTGATGGCCGCCAACGGTGGCCGCCATGCACTGCGCGAGCACTCCTATGTGGATCTGTCACTGTTCCAGCTGCTGAGCGGGCTGGACTACATGTTTCCGCGCCGCATGCAGGCGCTCGGCCCCACCCTGCCCCGGCTGCGCGCGCTGCAGGAACGAGTGGCGAAACGACCCAACATCGCCGCCTATCTGGCGTCTGAGCGGCGGTTGCCGTTCAACACCAACGGCATCTTCCGCCATTACCCGGAACTGGACGCCGAACGGTAGTGCCGGCCGCTGGCCGGCAGAGCGCGCTGTGATCATTCGCCGCCTGCAACACGCCCCTGTAGAGCCGAGCCATGCTCGGCTCTACAGAGCACCAGAAGTGGAAGGAGCGGTAACGCCGGGCCATGCCCGGCGTCACCAGTCAATGATCGGTGCGATCATCCAGCGGTTTCACCGGCTGCTTCTGCAGCGACAGCAGGCCCAGCAGCAGCGCCAATGCCACGTAGGCGCCGGCGAACTGCAAGCTGATGATGCGTGCCAGCCCGTCCAGATCCCACGGCAGGTAGATGCCGCCACGCGGGTCCACCGAATGGATCAGGCCGAACAGGGTCAGCACCGCCGCCACCAGCAGGAAGCCGCAGGCACGGCGCAGGCGGCCATCGACCATCGCCGCCACGGCCGAGATCCACAGCATCGAGGTGATGATGAAGCCATTGCCCAGGGTGAAGATCACCGCCAGCTCCGGCAGGCCGTGGCCGTCGAGCTTGGTCAGCAGCTGCGGCAGCTGGTCCGGTGCGATCCAGCCCGGCGCCTTGATCGCCAGCAGGTAAGCCACCGACGGCAGGAAACCGAACACCATTGCGCCGGTATGGTGGCGCGGCGTGGCCTGGAAGGCCTGGGTGGTGATGTCGATGGCCACGTACACGATGATCGGTGCCAGCACCGCCAGCGGCAGCCACTGCACCAGCCCGGAGATGATGCCGAGCATGCCGCCGATGCCGACGAACAGGCCGGTCAGCAGCGTGTAGCCGCTGCGCGCGCCCATGTGCTTGTAGGCCGGCTGGCCGATGTAGGGCGTGGTCTGCGCGACACCGCCACAGACACCCGCCACCAGCGTGGCCACCGCCTCCACCAGCAGGATGTCGCGGGTGCGGTAGTCATCGCCAGCCGCGCGTGCGCTCTCAGACACATTGATGCCGCCCACCACCATCAGCAGGCCGAACGGCAGCAGCAGCGGCAGGTAGGTCATCGCGGTGGGCAGGCCATCGAGGAAGCCCAGCGTCGGCAGCGGCAGCACCACCTGCGGCGGCACCCATTCCGGCACATGGAAGCCGGGCGCGCCCAGCCCGGCCAGGCCAAGTCCGTAATACAGCACGGTGCCGAACACGAAGGCCAGCAGCACGCCCGGGCCACGCACCGGCAGCTTGCCCTTGGCGATCAGCACATACAGCAGCAGGCCCAGCGTGGTGAAGCCGACCAGCGGCGAGCGCAGCGTTTCCAGTAGCGGCAGCAGGCCCATCAGCACCAGCGCGATGCCGGCGATGGAACCCAGCAGCGCAGCTCGCGGCAGCGCGCGGGTGACCGCTTCACCGAAGAACGACAGCACGAACTTGAGCACGCCCATGATGACCAGCGCGGCCATGCCCAGCTGCCAGGTGGCGATGCCCGCAGCATGCGGATCCATGCCCTGCTGCTTGAAGGCGAGGAAGGCCGGGCCGAGCACCAGCAGGGCCATGCCGATGCTGGTGGGGGCATCCAGGCCGAGCGGCATGGCGGTGACATCGTCGCGGCCGGTACGTGCCGCCAGCCGGCGCGCCATCAGGGTGTACAGCAGGTTGCCGACCAGCACGCCAAAGGCGGTGCCGGGGAACATTCGGCCGAACACCACGTCGGCGGGGAACTGGAAGATCCCGACCAGGGCCATGGCGATGAAGCCGAGGATGGAGAGGTTGTCGACGACCAGGCCGAAGAAGCCGTTGAAGTCGCCGGCGACGAACCAGCGACGCGGTACGGCGGAAGCGGGAGCGGACATGGAAGGGGCGGTGGGGGTGGGGAGCGCCGATGGTAGGCCCAGCGAGGCCGGCGCGCCAATTCCGTCGTGGAATGATGGGTTCCAGCCAACGGCGGGGCCCCTCGTGGCTGGTCGCGGGTAGAGTCGACTGTTAGTCGACTGGCATTGCGAGTTCGGCCGGTCGGGGTGGGCTGCGCAGGACACTCGTAAACCCCCAGACCGGCCCAGCCGCTGGCGGCTGTGCGTTCGGGCGCTTGCGAAGCAGTGCTTCGCAAGCAAAGCGCCCTCACCCATGGGGGCTCGATGGCGCCATCCATGGCGCCAACGGTCCTGCGCCTCGACCGGCCCCTGACAGTTTCCTGCGCGTGGCAGCCACGGAAGAAAATCACAAGATCCAAAGCCAAGGCAGGCTCTGGCTGCAGTGCCGGGCCCATGCTCGGCTGCTGTACGCGAAGCCTCTGAGCCGAGCAGGGCTCGGCTACAGAAGATCATTCCGATCATTCGTTCGTTCATCCACGCATGGCGTGGATCTGCCGTGTCGACCAAGGTCGACACCTGCTCACGGATTGCCGCCGTTGCTTCCAAGGTGGCCGGCCAGCGGCCGGCACTACCGCGGGTGCAGGGCGCAGCCCTGCATCGACCAACCCTCTACTTCTTCAGGAAGTTGTCCACCAGCAGATGCTTCACGTCGTCGAAGCGGCCGTTCAACACTGCCTTGGCGGCGTACAACGCCGTACCGGCCACCTGCTTGGCCTCGATCTGCGGCGGCATCACCAGCTCCGCGCGGCTGGTATGCACGTCCAGCAGCGCCGGGCCGCGCTGGGACAGCAAATCCAGCACCGCCTCTTCCAGATCCTCGCTGCGGGTCACCGTGCGGCCGTGGAAGCCGATGACCTCGGCCAGGCGGCCGAAGTCCGGGTTCTTCAGGTCGGTGTAGTTGTCCAGCAGGCCCTCCACCTTCTGCTCCAGCTCGACGAAGTTCAGCGAACCATTGTTGAACACCACCACCTTGATCGGCAGGTTCTCCTGCACTGCCGTGAGCAGGTCACCCAGCAGCATCGCCAGGCCACCATCACCGGACAGCGAGATCACCTGCCGGCCGGGGAAGGCCTTCTGCAGGCCCAGCGCCTGCGGCATCGCGTTGGCCATCGTGCCGTGCAGCAGGCTGGTCAGCGTGCGGCGGCGGCCGTTGACGCGGATATGGCGCAGCACCCACACCATCGGCGAACCGCCGTCGGCGGTGAACAGCGCATCGTCGCTGGCATGCCTCGACAGCAATGCCGTCAGGTGCTGCGGATGGATCAGTTCACCCTCGCCCGGTTGTTCTTCCTGTTCGCGCTTCTTCAGCGCCTTGTCGCGATGCCCGATGCACTCGTCCAGGAAACTGCTGTCCTCGCGCGGCGGCAGCATCGGCAGCAGCGCGTCCAGCGTCGGTGCGACGTCACCGACCACGCCGAGGTTCACCGGGTGGCGGCGGCCGAGGTGGCTGCCATCGCGGTCGACCTGGATGATCGTGGCCTTGTCCGGGTAGAACTGGCCCCAGGCGAAATCGGCGCCGAGCAGCAGCAGCGTGTCGCACTCCATCAGCGTGTGGAAGCCGGATTCGATGCCGAAGATGCCGGTCATGCCCATGTTGTACGGGTTGTCCGGCTCGACGAAATCCTTGGCGCGCGAGGTATGCGCGATGGGCGCCTGCAGGCGCCGGGCCAGCTCCAGCAGCTGCGCGTGCGCGCCTTGGCAACCGGCACCGGCATAGATGCCGATGCGCTTGCCCTGCCCCAGCAGTTCGGTGATGCGCTGCAGCTCGGCATCGGACGGGCGCAGCACCGGCTGGGTGTAGTGAACCGAGAACGGCACATCGTGCTTCACCTCGGCCTGGCTGATGTCGGCCGGCAGGATCACCACCGCCACGCCACGGCGGCTGATCGCGGCCTGGCAGGCCAGGGCCACGACGCGCCGCGCCTGCTCCGGGCTGTGCACCTGCTCGCAGAACACCGAACAACTGGCATACACCGCCTTGAAGTCCAC
This sequence comes from Stenotrophomonas sp. CASM114, assembly GCF_049384325.1. Lineage (NCBI taxonomy): Bacteria > Pseudomonadati > Pseudomonadota > Gammaproteobacteria > Lysobacterales > Lysobacteraceae > Stenotrophomonas > Stenotrophomonas sp. CASM114. Next base: position 72,259 of record NZ_JBMRGJ010000009.1, read on the forward strand.
TTCCTGCGGAAATTCCATGCCCAGCTCACTGGTCACCACCTGGCTGGCGATCAGTACCATCGGTGCACGGTTGCGATTGCTCTCGAAGACGCCGTTGATGAAGTGCAGGCCACCGGGACCACAAGAACCCGCACAGGCGGTCAACTCGCCGCTCACCAGCGAATCGGCGCCGGCAGCGAAGGCGGCCACTTCTTCGTGGCGTACATGTACCCAGTCGATTTCACTGCGGTGCAGGGCATCGGTGACGTGATTCAAGGTATCGCCAACGATGCCGTAACAGCGGCGGACGCCCGCCTGCTGCAGGGTATCGACAACGATCTCGGCAACGCGCTTGCTCATCGGATACATCCTCGAGGGGAGAGCATCCGAGGCTAGACCCGAAGAAGTGATGCCTCCGTGGGCAAGGCGCACATCACCTCGATAGGCAAACTACCGGCGGAGATCGAGTCAATCGTTGACGTTGATCCAGCCCTCCACCGCGCCCTGCTTCGGGTTGCGATAGCGCAGCTTCACCCAGCCATCCTGTTCATCCAGCATCTCCACGCGGTCTCCCTGCACCAGGTAACGCCTGGTGCTGGATGCGCCGGGTCGATCGAACAGGAACAGGCGCGCGGGCACCACGGTGGCTGTCACCGCAACCAGCGGGCTATCGTTTTCGGGCACTGCCAACCCGTCATTGATGGCTCGCTCTTCGATCTCCGCGGTCGCCGAGTAGCTGGTCCAAACGGCCAATGGGCCATCAAACCGCGTCGCCTCCAGGTTCAGCACTTCTCCGTCCAACCTGGGCAACGTAAGCATGCGCTCAGAACGATAAAGGTACAGAACGCCGTTGAATGGGCGGTAGACATCAACACGCCAGACGGCACTTCGGCAGCTACTGCGGAGCACCTGATTCTCAGAATCCAATTCGATCCGGCCGAACTCCCCACAACTTCGCCTTGCTTTCCGCAGGACTGGCAGTGTTATGAACCTGCCAAGAAACCGATCGAACTTGTAGACAAGTGTTGAAAAATTGACCATTCCAACGGGTATCTGCACTACCAGATCAAGCTGACCATCAAAGTCCACATCCAACGCCATCAGCTTCGTTTCAGATTCCAGCGACCCCGAAGGAGCTGGCGGCAGCTGCTGTGTCGCGCCTGAGGGGAGTTGGACCTGGATGCCCCCGTCAGGTTGATGGACGACAGTTACCGGTGTTGCTGGCGCTACTTCGAACATAAGCTGCGCTTGTTCCACGACTGGCATCGACCAGGCCCTCCCCGGCAGAAGGAGCCCAAGCTGGAGAAGAATCAGCGACATCAGCGCCGCAACCATGTGCGGGCCGTCTCTCTCAAGCAGTCGCGGCTCGAAGCCGATCCCCATTGTCATTGGAATGCCCGTGCAGAAACTGGCTTTTCAGCCACCACCACGATCATGTGCCGGAGCACCCGGCAGCTCCATGCAAGAAATCCGAAATTGCTTCCAGCGTCGAGGGGACCAGTCCTGCAAGCAAGAAACACACCAGGCAGCAGTGGCCCGGCTATCCAGGGGCCTGTCAGTTCAGTTCAATCAATCGTTGACGTTGATCCAGCCCACCACCTCACCCTGCCTGGGGTTGCGGTAGCGCAACTTCACCCAGCCGTCCCGCTCATCCAGCAGTTCCACGCGGTCGCCCTGGACCAGGTAACGCCTGGTGCTGGATGCGCCGGGTTGGTCGAACAGGAACAGGCGCGCGGGAACCACTGCGGCCTGCCGACCACGCAACGGTCCATCCGGCGGTGCACCCAGGCCATCGGCGATGGCACTTTCCAGCACCCGGCCGGCGGCATCATAGGTGCGCCAGACCGCCAGCGGGCCCTGCTCGCCGGTCTGTTCCCACTGCAGCGCGGCGTTCAACGTATCGCCCAGCATCAGCACGCTCTCGGCGCGGTACAGATAGAGCTTCGCGCCTGCAAACCGGTACTGGTCGGTGTACCACATCGGGCCGCTGCGGCAGCTGCTGGTCAGCGTGCGGCTCGGACGGTCGACCGCCAGCCCCATCAGGTCACCGCAACTGTCCTTGCCGTGGGTGTCGGCCTGCAGCGCGCGGAACCCGGCACTGGCCGGATCGAAGCGGTACACCGTCACCGCTTCGTTGACCATGCCCACCGAGGCGCGTGCGACCAGTTCCGGGTAGCCATCGAAATCGACATCTTCGAGCGACCATCGCGAATTGCCGTCGGCATCGGCCGCGCCCTCAAGCGTCTGGCGCTTGCCTGACGGTGACAGCTGCACCGCGATGCTGCCGTCCTGCTGCGGATCGGCATGCGCCTGCACATGCGCGGCCACCTGGAAGCGCAGCGTTTCTCCGTCGTCCCCACCCGCCTGCGCCGTCGGTGCCAGTACGCCTGCCAATGCCAGGCCCAGCAGGCATTCCCTGTAGTTCATCATTGCTCCCTGCAGCACCGCGGCGGCACCTTCAACTCAGAACGATACCTCGACCGGCTGCCGTGACCACAGCACCGACTGATGCCTGGTCTGCTGCTTCCACGCCAGGCGGATCGCCTCGATGTCGGCGCGGCGCTGCGGGGTGTCCTCGTGCAGCACCACCAGCACCTTGGTGCGCAGGCGGTTGGGCGCGGCATCGCCGCGGAACAGCCACTGGCCGTAGGCATCGAACACGGTCAGGCCGTCCGGGAAGCGCGGCGTTACTTCCTTGTCAAGGAAGGCGCGCCACTGCGCGTCGCTGATGGTGTCGGCCTGCGGGCGGTTGCCGGCGCCCTGCTCCTCGCCTACGCCGAAGTACAGCTCGCTGCGCACCCAGCCATGGCCGGCGGAAGGGCGGGCGGCATCGCCCTTCAGTTCGGCGGTGGTGGCCGTGGCATAGGCGCTGGGCGCCTGCGAAGAGAGGCTGGCGCAGCCACTGGTGGCCAGCAGCGCGGCGAAGACGAGGCCAAGGTGTTTCATCGGTACAGCTCCGGGGAAGGGGGACAGGGCAAGCCGGCAGCGTACAGCGCCACCGGCCCGGCGTGCTGATGCCAACCGGGCATCAGCTCATGCCGGACCGGCAGGGACTTGCATCGGCACCGGTCATCACGCGAAGATAATATATCGCTTCATCCGGATGGATGTAAGTGAAACTATCTCCCCCTTCCCCGTCGTCGTTGTTGCTGGAGCCCCCATGTCCGCCCGCCTGCCCGCGTCGCCGCTCGGCCTCGCCATCGCCCTCGTGTTTTCCTCCGCTGCCGTCCCGGTCCTGGCCCAGGACGCCACCAACCTGGACACCGTGATCGTCACCGGCACCCGCGCCGCCGACCGCACCGTGCTCGAGTCCACCTCGCCGGTGGATGTGCTCACCGCCGAGGACATCCGCAAGGCCGGCGTGGTCAACGGTGAACTGGGCAGCGCGCTGCAGGCGCTGCTGCCGTCGTTCAACTTCCCGCGCCAATCCAACTCCGGTGGCGCCGACCACGTGCGCGCCGCACAGTTGCGTGGCCTGTCGCCGGACCAGGTGCTGGTACTGGTCAACGGCAAGCGTCGCCACCACACCGCGCTGGTCAACACCGACAGCAAGATCGGCAAGGGCACCACCCCGGTCGATTTCAATGCGATCCCGGTCAGCGCGATCAAGCGCATCGAAGTGCTGCGCGACGGCGCCGGTGCGCTGTACGGCTCGGACGCCGTGGCCGGCGTGATCAACGTGATCCTCGACAACAGCGGCGACGGCGGCGAGATCGAGGCCAGCTACGGTGCCAACCACACCGACCTCAAGCCGATCGGCCGCACCCTCACCGATGGCCAGACCGGCAACATCAGCGCCAAGGTCGGCACTTCGCTGGGCGAAGACGGCGGCTTCCTGCGCGTGGGCCTGGAATACAAGCACCGCAACGGCACCAACCGCGCTGGCTTTGACCAGATTCCGCCGTGGGACCAGACGCCGGACAACCTGGCGCTGCAGGGCAAGCGCAACTATGTGCTGGGCGATGGCAAGAGCAAGGACATCAACCTGTGGCTGAACACCGAGATTCCGGTGGGCCAGACCTCGACGTTCTACGCGTTCGGCACCTTCAACCAGCGCGATACCGAAGGCGCCAACTACTTCCGCTATCCCGATGGCGATGCCAACTGGAAGCAGGTCTATCCGAACGGCTACCGACCGATCTCCGAAGGCGAGAACCGCGACGTACAGGCCGTGGCCGGCGTGCGCGGCCAGTGGGGCGAGTGGAGCTACGACGGCAGCCTGGATTACGGCCAGAACGACTTCACCTACCGCCTGCGTGATTCGCTCAACGCATCGCTGGGCCCGACCAGCCCGACCCGCTTCAAGACCGCCGACTACGAGTACGCGCAGACCGTGGGCAACCTCGATCTGAGCCGCGTGTTCACCCAGAGCGACAGCATCAGCCACACGCTGGGCCTGGGCGTGGAAGCGCGCCATGAGCGCTACCAGACCCGCCCCGGCGACCCGGCCAGCTATGCGGCGGGCCCGTACACCGACCGCCCGACCGGCTCGCAGGCCGGTGGCGGCCTGACCCCACAGGACGCCGCCACCCTGTCGCGCGACGTGGCCAGCGCCTATGCCAGCCTGTCCAGCCAGTTCGGCGAGAAGTTCTCCACCGACCTGGCCGCGCGCTACGAGCACAACGACGACTTTGGCGGCGAACTGACCGGCAAGCTCGGCCTGCGCTACGAATTCACCCCGGCGTTCGCACTGCGCGGTGCCATCTCCAACAATTTCCGCGCTCCGTCGCTGGCGCAGATCGGCTACGAATCCACCTCCACCGGCTACAACGCCGGCGGCCAGCTGGTGCAGGGCCGGCTGCTGTCGGTCAACAATCCGATCGCGCGTGGCCTGGGTGCGCAGAACCTGAAGCCGGAGAAGTCGATCAACACCTCGCTGGGCTTCACCAGCCGCATCGGCGAGCATTTCGACCTGTCGCTGGACTTCTTCCAGATCGATATCGACGACCGCATCGCGCTGTCGGAGAGCATCACCGGCGATGCGCTGACCGATTACGTGGCCGCCAGCTACGGCGTCAGTGGCCTGCAGAGCGCCAGCTTCTTCGTCAATGCCGCCGATACCCGCACCCGTGGCGCCGAGCTGGTAAGCAACTGGCGGCAGTCGCTGGGCGATGGCCAGCTGCTGCTGACCGGCACCTACGCCTACACCAAGACCACGCTGAAGAATGTGCTGGCCACGCCGGCGCAGCTGCGCGCGCTGAACCCGGACTACGTACTGTTCGGCATCGAGGAGACCAACACCCTGACCGATGCCACCCCGCGCACGCGTGGCAGCTTCTCGGCCGCCTGGAGCAACGACCACTGGTCGCTGAGCACCCGCGTGAACCGTTACGGCAGCGCCACCCGGGTGTTCAACTTCGGTGATGGCTATATCCCGCGCCAGACCTACCAGGCCGAATGGCAGCTGGATGCCGAAGTCGAGTACCGCATCACCCCGCAATGGAGCGTGGCGATCGGTGGCCAGAACCTGACCGACAACTACCCGGATCGATCCAACAGCGATATCCACTACTTCGGCAACCTGCCGTACGACGTGCTGTCGCCGATCGGCAGCAACGGCGCGCACTACTACGGCCGCGTCCGCTATACGTTCTGATCGGATTGGGTGGGTGCGGACCGTTGGTCCGCACGACACGGTAGTGCCGGCCGCTGGCCGGCAACTCCGGGTGCGGATCTGCTTTGGGTGGGTGCGGACCGTTGGTCCGCGCTGTTTGGGCTGGATGCAGGCTGACCTGCCGTGCCGACCAACGGTCGGCACCCACCGAAGCTGATCCGCAGCCTGCCCTCGACCCCACGTACACGCCCAGGCTGGCAGGCTGGTCGTCATGGCTGAACCGCTCCCCCTGCGTCCGCCACCGCCATTGCTGGACGACGCCTGTGCGTTGTTCCTCGATGTCGATGGCACCCTCATCGAATTCGCTGCACGACCGGATGCCGTGCAGCTCCTGCCGGATGTGCGCGAAGCCATCGGCCGCATCAGTGACCGCCTGGAAGGCGCCGTGGCACTGGTCAGTGGCCGACCGCTTGAACAGCTGGACCAGCTGTTCGCTCCCCTCCAGCTGCCTGCCGCCGGCCTGCATGGGCACGAACTGCGCGGCGAGGACGGTCGTGTGCTGCGCGACGAGCACGACGACGACACCGCCGAGTGGCTGCACGCGCTGCACCAGCAGGCGATGCGCTTTGCCCACGGCCATCCCGGCGTGCTGGTGGAAGACAAGGGCGTCGGCCTGGCCCTGCATTGGCGCGGTGCGCCGCACGCGGCAAGTGATGTGCGCGCCTTCGCCGATCGCCACGTGCGGGGCCGCGCCAGTTACCGCCTGCAACCCGGCGACCATGTGGTCGAGTTCGTGCCCGTCGGCACCGACAAGGGCCGTGCCGTGCGCCGGATGATGCAGTACCTGCCCTTCCGCGGCCGCCTGCCGGTGTTTCTCGGTGACGACCTCACCGATGAATTCGGCTTCGATGCCGCCAACAGCCAGCATGGCTGGAGCGTGCTGGTGGGTGAACGTGAACCCAGCGCGGCGGTGTTCGCGCTGCCCGACATACGCAGCGTGCACGCCTGGCTGCGTGAGAATGCCTATTGACCCGGCCAACCCCCACGGCCGCAACCGAGATGTACCGCGTGATGACCCAACCCGATCTTGATCTGGGCGTGGTCGGCAACGGCAGCTTCGGCGCCCTGGTCGACAAACGTGCCCGCGTTGTCTGGAGCTGCCTGCCCACCTTCGACGGCGACCCTACCTTCTGTGCGCTGCTCGGCCCCAACCAGCAGACCGGTGGCGACTTCGCCATCGAGCTGGAAGACTTCGCCAGCAGCGAGCAGGAATACCTCACCAACACGGCGATCCTGCGCACGGTGCTCCGCGACGCGCACGGCGGCGAACTGGAAATCCTGGATTTCGCCCCCCGCTGGCGGCAGAACGACCGCTTCTACCGGCCGGTCAGCCTGATCCGCCAGGTGCGTCCGCTGGCTGGCAGCCCGCGCATCACCGTGCGTGCGCGCCCGCTGGCCGACTGGGGCGCACGCGTGCCAGAGTCGACCTGGGGCAGCAACCATGTGCGCTGGATCCTGCCGGAGCACGTGCTGCGGCTGACCACCGATGTGCCGGTGCGCTTCGTGCGCGATGGCCTGCCGTTCGTGCTCAACCATCCCATCCACCTGATCCTGGGCGTGGATGAGTCGCTCAACCGGTCGATCAGCGGCTACGTGCAGGAAGCCTTCCAGCGCACCCGCGACTACTGGCGCGAATGGGTGCGCTACCTGTCCATTCCACTGGAGTGGCAGGACGCGGTCATCCGCAGTGCGATCACGTTGAAGCTGTGCCAGTACGAGGACAGCGGCGCGATCATCGCGGCGATGACCACCTCCATTCCAGAAGCACCCGGCAGCGTGCGCAACTGGGACTACCGCTATTGCTGGCTGCGCGACGCGGCTTTCGTGGTGCGGGCACTGAACCGTCTCGGCGCAACGCGCACGATGGAACAGTTCCTCGGCTACATCTTCAACCTGGCCACCACCGACGGCACGCTGCAGCCGCTGTATGGCATCGGCTTTGAAGCCAAGCTGGACGAAGACGAAGTGCCCAGCCTGTCCGGCTACCGCGGCATGGGCCCGGTGCGCCGTGGCAACCTGGCCTGGGTGCAGCGCCAGCACGATGTCTACGGCAGCGTGGTGCTGGCCTCCACGCAGCTGTTCTTCGACCGCCGCCTGCAGGATCCCGGCGACGCGCACACTTTCGCCCGCCTGGAACCCTTGGGCGAACAGGCGTTCGCCCTGCACGACGTACCCGATGCGGGCCTGTGGGAGTTCCGTGGCCGCACCGAGGTACACACCTACACCAGCGCGATGTGCTGGGCCGCCTGCGACCGCCTGTGCAAGATCGCCGTGCGCCTGAAGCGCGATGACCGTGCACACTACTGGCGCGAGCGCGCCGACACCATCCATGCGCGCATCATGGCCGAGTCCTGGAATGAGGAACTGGGCCACTTCACCGATACCTTCGGCGGCCATCGCCTGGACGCCTCGCTCCTGCTGCTGGCCGACATCGGCTTCATCGATGCGATGGACGCCCGCTTCATCGCCACCGTCGATGCGATCGGCCGCGACCTCAAGCATGGCAATTCGCTGTACCGCTATGTCGCGCCGGATGACTTCGGCGAGCCGGAGACCAGCTTCACCATCTGCACGTTCTGGTACATCGATGCGCTGGCAGCGATCGGGCGCATGGACGAGGCACGCGAGATGTTCGAGCTGCTGCTGAAGCAGCGCAACCACCTGGGCCTGCTGTCGGAGGATCTGGCCTTCGACAGCGGCGAGGCCTGGGGCAATTTCCCGCAGACCTATTCGCACGTCGGCCTGATCACTGCCGCGATGCGCCTGTCGCGGTCCTGGCAGGAGGCATCGTGAGTCGTCTGGTGGTGGTTTCAAATCGTGTGGCCGTACCCGGCGAGAACCGCGCCGGCGGCCTGGCTGTCGGCCTGCTGGCCGCCCTGAAGGAACGCGGCGGCCTGTGGTTCGGCTGGAGCGGCAAGACGGTAAAGGACGGCAGCGGCACGCTGCACCGGCAGAAAGACGGTGACATCGACTACGTCACCATGGACCTGAGCAAGCGCGAGGTGGACGGCTACTACAACGGCTTTGCCAACCGCACGCTGTGGCCGCTGCTGCACTTCCGCCTGGATCTGGTCGACTACGACCGTGCCACCCGCGAGACCTACCACAAGGTCAACGCACTGTTCGCCGACAAGCTCGCGCCCTTGCTGCGCGAGGATGACATCGTCTGGATCCACGACTATCACCTGATCCCGCTTGGCGCACTGCTGCGCGAGCGTGGCATCGGCTGCCGCATCGGCTTCTTCCTGCACATCCCGATGCCCTCGGCCGACCTGCTGCAGGCGATGCCCGACCACCTGCGGCTGTTCTCCGCGCTCTACGCGTATGACCTGGTGGGCTTCCAGACCCAGCGCGATGCCGATCGCTTCCAGACCTACCTGCGCCTGTTCGGCGGCGGTCGGGTACTCGCCAACGGCGAGCTGGAGGCACCGGGCGGGCGTCGTTTCCGCGCGGCGGCGTTCCCGATCGGCATCGACACCGAGCTGATCGCGCGCCAGGCCGGTACCGCCGCCACCAAGGCCGCCGTAAAGAACCTGCGCGCCAGCCTGCGTGATCGCCAACTGGCGATCGGCGTTGATCGCCTGGATTATTCCAAGGGCCTGCCCGAGCGCTTCCTCGGCTTCGAACGGTACCTTGAGCGCCATCCCGACCAGCGCGGGTCGCTGACCTACCTGCAGATCGCCCCCGTCTCGCGCGGTGATGTCACCGAGTACCGGCAGCTGCGCAGCCAGCTGGAGCAGATCGCCGGCCACATCAACGGTGGCCACGCCGAGCCGGACTGGACGCCGCTGCGCTACGTCAACCAGAACTTCACCCATGCCACCCTCACCGGTTTCTACCGTGCAGCGGCGGTGGGGCTGGTCACGCCGCTGCGTGATGGCATGAACCTGGTGGCCAAGGAATACGTGGCCTCGCAGGACCCGGAGGACCCGGGCGTGCTGGTGCTGTCGCTGCTGGCCGGCGCCGCCGATGAACTCAAGCAGGCACTGCTGGTGAACCCGCACGACCTGGATGGCGTTGCCGACGCCATCGCCACCGCGGCGACGATGTCGCTGCGCAAGCGCAAGGAGCGCTGGCACGCCATGATGGAGCACCTGCGCACCTACGACATCAACCACTGGCGGCGCAGCTACCTGGACGCACTGGAAGGCTGAGGAAAAAGGGGACGGAGGGGATTAAGTCGTTTGTGCACAAACGACTTAATCCCCTCCGTCCCCTTTTCTTCAATCCAGGAACCGCGCAGCCTGCTCCGGTGCCGGCAGATGACAGGCATCATGCCGCCCGAACCAGCGGTAGCGGTTGCGCGCCAGCGCGCGATACGCGGCATCACGCCAGCCGCGCGGCACCATCCGCAGCACGCCGGTCAGGCGCCAGGCGCCGTCCAGCCCGGCCAGTACACGCAGGATGGCATCGGTATCGGTCCAGGCGCCCTGCGCGTCCAGCAGCAGGAACGACATCGGGTCCTGCGGGTCCAGCCCGTGCGCGCGCAACATCGCGCTGCCCTGCTGCCCCTGCATCGCCGCAAAACGGTAGCGCCCCTTGCGGTCGAAACGCAGCAGGAAGCGCACCCAGCGGTTGCACAGGGCGCACACGCCGTCGAACACGATCACCGCGCTGCCAGTCTCGGCGGCGCCGTCACTGTGGTTCGAGCCAGCCTTCATAGCGGATCAGGGCTCCGGCCCAGGGCAGCGTCACATCGACCAGGAAAGTGTAACGCTCGCCGCGCCAGGCTTCACGGCAGCGCACACCGCCGAACCAACGCGTCGGCAGCGGCAGCAGCCCGAACGCCCAGACCCGCCGCACCGACCAGTCGATACCACCCTCGCGGGCCTGCAACGCGAACTCCAAGCGCACCGCGCCCAGCTGCTCGCGCAGAAGCCCTTCGTGCGCCCACAGCCGCGACACCATCGGCCAGCGGCCGAACCGTCGCGCCCACTGCTCACCCTGCCCGCGTGCACTGAACGCCACTTCGGTGGGCAGCGCGTCGCCGTCCTTCGGCAGCCGCGCCAACGCGGCCAACAGCGGCACCAGCCAGTGCCGCCCTCGCACGATGCGCGCCTGCCCCACGTAGCGGCAGGGCAACGGCGCGGCATGCAGCGCCTGCACCGGCGCTGCCAGGGTGGCGAAGGCCGGCCCCAGCACGCGCGCGAACAGCGGCGTGGTCAGGGCGCGATCCAGGCCAGGGTCGCCATGCGCCCGGTACGACGGTCGCGCCGGTGCGAATACAGGTCAGGATCGGCCATGGTCGACACCGTGCCGCCATACACCTGCGCCGGGTCCATCCCCGCCGCCTGCAACCGCTGCCGCGCCAGCGCGAACAGGTCCACCTTCCAGTGGCCCGGCCGGGTCGCCACGAACGCCGCTTCGGCGGCCGGATCATGGCCGACGAAGGCGTGATAGACCTCCTCGCCGATCTCATAGTCGGACGGCCCGGCGGCCGGGCCCAGCCAGGCCCGCAGCTGCGCCGGCGGCGTCTGCAGGGCGGCCACCGTGGCCTCCAGCATGCCGTCAGCCAGCCCACGCCAGCCGGCATGGGCCGCACCCACCTCGCTGCCATCGGCCGCGGCAAACACCACCGGCAGGCAGTCGGCGGTCAGGATCGCCAGCACCACGCCCGGCACCGAAGTCACCGCGGCGTCGGCCACCGGTTCGCTGGTGCCGGGCACCGGTGGCGCGGTGAAGCGCAGCACGGTGCTGCTGTGCACCTGGCGCAGCCAGTGCGGTGCCGAGGGCAGTGCCAGCCCCTGCTGCAGCAGCTGGCGGTTGTGCTCCACGTTGGCCGGGGTATCACCATCGGCCGCGTGCCGGTTGCCGAGGTTGAACTGCGCGAACGGCGCCGGCGAGATGCCCGCGCCATGCCGGCGCGTGGTCAGCGCATGGACGCCTGCCGGCGCCGGCCAGTCCGCCTGCAGCAACGGCAGCGCGGCGGCCATCACCAGCGATCCCGCTCGCGGGCGGCGAAGGCTTCGCTGTCTTCGCGCAGCACCTTCATCAGGTGCAGCATGTCCTCCGGCACCGGCGCGGTATTGCGCACCGGCTCACCGGTGATCGGATGCATGAACTCCAAGGTCTCGGCGTGCAAGGCTTGGCGCTTGAAGCCGCGCAGCGCGGCCACCAGCTCGTCGCTGGCACCCTTGGGCAGCTTCAGCGCACCGCCGTACAGCGGGTCGCCGATGATCGGATGGCGCACGTGTGCCATGTGCACGCGGATCTGGTGGGTACGGCCGGTTTCCAGGCGGCACTCCAGCGCGGTGTGCGCACGGAAGCGCTCGCGCAGGCGGTAGTGGGTCACCGCTTCCTTGCCGTCTTCGCGCACCGCCATCTTCAGCCGGTCGCGCGGGTGGCGGTCGATCGGGGCATCGGCGGTACCGCCTGCCACCAGCGCGCCCATCACGATGGCCAGGTACTGGCGGTGCACGTCACGGGCCGCCAGTTGCTCGACCAATGCAGTCTGCGCTTCCAGGGTCTTGGCCACCACCATCACGCCGCTGGTGTCCTTGTCCAGGCGGTGCACGATGCCCGCGCGCGGCAGCACCGCCACCGAGGGGTCGCGGAACAGCAGCGCGTTGACCAGGGTGCCGCTGTGGTTGCCGGCGCCGGGGTGGACCACCAGGCCGACCGGCTTGTTGATCACCAGCACATGCTCGTCCTCGAACAGCACGTCCAGCGGGATGTCCTCCGGCTGGGCGTCGGTCTGGGTTTCCAGCACCACGTGGAGGGTCACCACCTCGCCGCCGCGCAGCGGATCGCGCGGGCGCACCTGGGCGCCGTCCAGCAGGACGTCACCGGACTTGATCCACTCGGTCAGGCGCGAACGCGAGTATTCGGGGAACAGTTCGGCCACGACGGCATCGAAACGACGGCCGGCAGCGGTGTCGGGGACGATGGCCTGGCGGGCCGATTCAGAGGGTTGTTCAGACATGGCAGGGGGCATTCTTTGAAATTTTGGGGTCCCGGCGGCCGGTTTCAGTCGCTGGACAGGACACTAGGCTATCATCGACCCTTCGTATTCCAGCCGCGTCCCGCCTCGACCCCATGATCCGACGCTCCGCCATGCTCTCCGCGCCCGTCCGCCTCACCGCCCTGCTGCTGGTGCTGGTCATCGCCGCAACCGGCTGCCACCGCGGCGCCAAGAAGGGTGATCGCCCCGACGAAGGCGTGCCGGTCGAACAGCTGTACGAGAAAAGCCACAAGCTGATGCAGGGCGGCAACTGGAGCGGCGCCGAAGCCAGCTTCCGCCGCCTGGTGGCCCAGTATCCGTATGGCCCGTACACCGAGCAGGCGATGATCGAAACCGCCTACGCCCAGTACAAGGCCGGCAAGCACGATGACGCGGTGTCCAGCATCGACCGCTTCATCCGCACCTACCCGACGCACCGCAACATTGCGTACCTGTACTACCTGCGCGGCCTGGCCAATTCCAACCGCAGTACGGTTTTCCTGCGCCGCGTATGGTCGCTGGATGCCAGCCGCCGCGACCTGTCCACGCCGCACCAGGCGTACTCGGACTTCAACATCGTGGTTGATCGTTACCCGAACAGCCGCTACGCCGCCGATGCGCGCCAGCGCATGCTGGAGCTGCGTGACGTGTTCGCCCAGCACGAGCTGGACAACGCCCTGTACTACATGCGCCGCGGCGCCTGGGTCTCGGCCGTGGGCCGCGCCAACTACCTGCTGGAAACCTACCCGCAGAGCGCCTTCCAGTACGACGCCGTGGCCGTGCTGGCCGATTCCTACACCCACCTGGGCAACAAGACCCTGGCCGACGACGCCCGTCGCGTCCTGCAGCTGAACCAGCCGGATCACCCGTGGCTGGAAGGCAAGTGGCCGAAGTACCCGTGGATGATCCGCAAGCTGAACCCGTTCGCCGGCGAGAAGTCCGCCAGCACCGGCCAGCGCAACGCGCGACTGGAGAAGAAGTAAGAGAGGGCCCCGAAAGGGGCCTTTTCTTTGTCGGTAGATCCACGCCATGCGTGGATGGTTCGTGCACCAATCGACCACGACACTCGGAATGCTACGAATCCCCGGCAGTTGCGACGGCGGTCGCACCCCGCCTGGGCGGGGGTGTCCACACTGCGGCGCTGCGGCCACACCGGCCATCACGGAGCGCCCCATGCCGACACGGCCCTGTAGTTTCCGTTTCCTGTCCTGCCTTCTCGCCAGCGCCCTGCTGGCGCTGACCCTGGCGCCCGCGGCCGCCGCGCGGGACGCACCGGGCGATCTGCTGTCTGCCGCCCCCTATCGCGCGCCCTGGGTGCCGTCCAGGGCCGCCCAGGCGTACAAGCTGCACTATCGCACCCCGGACCACCGCGGCCAGTTGGCCGAAGGCACTGGCCTGCTGTACCTGCCCGCCGGCGCAGCGCCTGCGGGCGGGTGGCCGGTGGTGTCCTGGGCACATGGCACCCAGGGCATCGCGGATCGCTGTGCGCCGTCGGTCTCCGGCCCCACCCATGCCGAACGCGACGGGCGCTTCCTGGACGTGTTCCTGGCCCAGGGCTATGCCGTCGCAGCCGCCGACTACCAGGGCCTGGGCAGCCCAGGCAATCATGCCTACCTGCACGTGCGTACCGCGGCGCGCAACGCCATCGACATGGTCAAGGCCAGCCGGCAGTACCTGGGCACCGCAGCGTTGTCGCCGCGCTGGGTCTCGGTAGGCTATTCGCAGGGGGGCGCGGCCGCGCTGGTCGCCGGCCACCTGGCGGCGTCCCATGGCGGGCCCTCACTGCAGTACCGCGGCAGTTTCACCGCCGGAACGCCCACCGCAGTCGAACTGACCGCGCTGGTGATGAAGCCCGACAACCGCACCGCCAATCCCGGCGCGCTCAACGCATATCACGCGTACCTGCTCGACGGCCTGCTGCAGGTTGCGCCGCAGGTCGACGGCGTGCTGAGCGAGGCCGGGCGCGCCCGCATTGCTCTGGCACGCGAGCAGTGCCTGGGTGATCTGGCCACCACGCTGGACGGCATGGATACCGGCAGCATGTTCACTGCACCGCTGACCCGCGTGCCGGGCATCTGGACGGTGCTGCATGACTACCTGGGTGTACCGCGCCGCGGCTTCAGCCAGCCGCTGATGCTGGCCCATGGCAGCGAGGACCGCGATGTGCCCTATCTGACCACCCTGCTGTACGCCGCAGGCCTGGCCCTGCGCGGCGAGCCGGTCGCGTTCCGGCGCTACCCGGTCGATCACCGCGGTACGCTGGACGCTGCGGCGGCCGATGGCCTGGCGTTCGTGCGTGCGCGGCTGGAGGACGACCACTTCAACGACGCTGCGGAGATCGCAGGCCTCGAACAACGGCTCGACGAAGCCCGGTAGATCCACGCCATGCCGGATACGCGATCCAGGAAGTTGCCGGCCAGCGGCCGGCACTACCGAACACGGTAGATCCGCGCCATGCGTGGATGCGCGGGATACGGGTTGCCGGCCAGCGGCCGGCACTACCTGCCAACCGCTGCCTCAGCCCTTGTAGCCGTTGCTGATCGGGTAACGACGCTCGCGGCCGAACGCCCGGCGCGAGACCTTCGGCCCCGGCGCGGCCTGGTGCCGCTTCCACTCGCTGATGCGCACCAGGCGCAGCACGCGGTCAACCACGGCCGCGTCGTAACCGGCGGCCACGATCTCCGTGCGCGACTGTTCCTGATCGATGTAGCGGTACAGGATGCCGTCCAGCACGTCATAGGCCGGCAACGAATCCTGGTCCAGCTGGTTCTCGCGCAGCTCGGCCGACGGCGGGCGGCTGATCACCGCCGGCGGGATCACCGGTGCGCCGCCCACGGTATTGCGCCACTTGGACAGGCCGAACACTTCGGTCTTGTACAGGTCCTTCAGCGGCGCATAGCCACCGCACATGTCGCCGTAGATGGTGGCGTAGCCGACCGCGTACTCGCTCTTGTTGCCGGTGGTCAGCAGCAAGCCGCCGAACTTGTTGGCCAGCGCCATCAGGATCACCCCGCGGCTGCGCGACTGCAGGTTCTCTTCGGTCACGTCCGGCGCGGTGCCCTCGAACATCGGCGCCAACGCTTCCATCAGGCCCTTGAACGCCGGCTCGATCGACACCGCCTCCAGCTTCACGCCCAGCGCCTGGCACTGCTCGGCCGCCAGGTCGTTGGACAGGCCCGCGGTGTAGCGCGACGGCAGGCGCACGGCGGTTACGTTCTCCGCGCCCATCGCGTCCACCGCCATGGCCAGCACGATCGCCGAGTCGATGCCGCCGGACAGGCCCAGCCACACTTTCTTGAAGCCGTTCTTGCGGCAGTAGTCCTGGATGCCACGGGTCACCGCGCGCCAGGCTAGCGCGTCCATGCTCTCGTCGCCGTCGTCCATCCACACGTGCGGCATGAAGCGGCGGCTGGCGCCGTCGTACTCCACCACCAGCCACTGGTCGACGAAGGCAGCAGCAGCCGGGTGCACCGTGCCATCACCGTCGGCCACCACCGAGGCACCGTCGAACACCAGCGCGTCCTGGCCGCCAACCACGTTGAGGTAAGCGATGGCTGCCCCGCTCTCGCGGGTACGTGCAGCCAGCACGGCGTCGCGCTGGGCGTGCTTGCCACGCTCGTACGGCGAAGCATTCGGCACCACCACCAGCTGCGCACCGGCGCGCATGGTGTCGGCCAGCGGCTCGGCAAACCACAGGTCCTCGCAGATCAGCAGGCCGACCGGAATGCCATTGACCTCGAACACACAGCTGCCGCCATCCGGATCGACATCGAAGTAGCGGCGCTCGTCGAACACGGCGTAGTTGGGCAGCTCACGCTTGCGGTAGGTCTGCTCGACCAGGCCGTCACGCAGCACGCTGGCGGCGTTGTAGACCACCGCGCCAGCCGCCTGCGGCCAGCCGACCACGGCGGTGATGCCGCGGCAGGCGGCAGCGATGCTGGCCATCGCCTGCTCGCACTCATACAGGAAGCCCGGGCGCAGCAGCAGGTCTTCCGGCGGGTAGCCGCTCACCGCCAGCTCGGGGAACATCACCAGCTCGGCGCCGTACTCGTCGCGCGCCTGGCCGATCATCTCGATGATGCGCTCGGTGTTGCCGGCGACATCGCCGACCGGGAAGTCGAACTGCGCCATCGCGATGCGGATCGAAGCCATGGGATTCCAGCCTGTGGTTGCAATGCCGCCATTGTAACGCCGGGGTCAGATCCGTTTTGCGCAGCAAAAGGGATCTGGCCCCACGCCAGACGCAGAAAGGCCGCCCGGAGGCGGCCTTTCTGTGTTCAAGCAGCCGGCCAGCGGCCGGCTCTACAGCATCGTCTGCCGGAGGCAGTCGATCTTACTTCACCAGCTTGGCGATGGCAGCGCCCAGGTCGCCCGGCGAGCGGACGGTGACAACACCGGCAGCTTCCATGGCGGCGAACTTGCCTTCGGCAGTGCCCTTGCCGCCCGAGGCGATCGCACCGGCGTGGCCCATGCGCTTGCCGGCCGGAGCCGACGCACCGGCAATGAAACCGACGACCGGCTTCTTCACGTGGTTCTTGATGTACTCGGCGCCGGCTTCCTCGGCGTCGCCGCCGATTTCGCCAACCATGATGATGCCTTCGGTCTGCGGGTCTTCGTTGAACAGCTTCAGGCAGTCGACGAAGTTCAGGCCGTTGATCGGGTCACCACCGATGCCGATGCAGGTGGACTGGCCCAGGCCGACTTCGGTGGTCTGCTTGACCGCTTCATAGGTCAGGGTGCCCGAACGCGACACGATGCCGATCTTGCCCGGCTGGTGGATGTGGCCCGGCATGATGCCGATCTTGCACTCACCCGGGGTGATGACGCCCGGGCAGTTCGGCCCGATCAGCACGGTGTCCGGATGCGAACGGGTCAGCACGTTCTTGACGCGCAGCATGTCCAGCACCGGGATGCCTTCGGTGATGCAGACGATGACCTTGATGCCTGCAGCTGCGGCTTCCAGGATCGCGTCGGCCGCGTACGGCGGCGGCACGTAGATGACCGAAGCGTTGGCGCCGGTGCTCTGCACGGCGTCGGCAACGGTGTTGAAGACCGGCAGGTCGATGTGGGTGGTGCCACCCTTGCCCGGGGTCACGCCGCCAACAACCTGGGTGCCGTACTCGATCATCTGAGTGGCGTGGAAGGTGCCCTGCTGGCCGGTGAAGCCCTGCACGATCACCTTGGTGTTCTTGTTAATCAAAACAGACATGGGAATTCCTTGGTGTCGAATCAGGCAGCGTTCTTGACAGCTTCAACGATCTTCTTGGCGCCATCGTTGATGTTGTCAGCCGGGATGATGGCCATGCCGCTGTCGCGCAGCAGCTGCTTGCCTTCTTCCACGTTGGTGCCTTCCAGGCGCACCACGACCGGAACCTTGACGCCCACTTCCTTCACGGCGGCGATGATGCCTTCGGCAATCATGTCGCAGCGGACGATGCCGCCGAAGATGTTGACGAAGATGCCTTCGACCTTGTCCGAGGACAGGATCAGCTTGAACGCTTCGATGACGCGCTGCTTGTTGGCACCGCCGCCCACGTCCAGGAAGTTCGCCGGCTCGCCGCCGTTGAGCTTGATGACGTCCATGGTGGCCATGGCCAGGCCGGCGCCGTTCACCATGCAGCCGATGTTGCCGTCCATGGTGACGTAGTTGATGTCCAGCTCCGAAGCGATCACTTCGGTCGGATCTTCCTGGGTCTTGTCGCGCATGGCGACCAGGGCCTTCTGGCGGAACGCGGCGTTGTCGTCGCTGTCGAACTTGCCGTCCAGCGCGTACAGGTTGCCGTCGTCCAGGATGGCCAGCGGGTTGATTTCAACCAGGGCCAGGTCCTTTTCGTTGAACAGGCGGTACAGGTTCACCATGATGCTGGCGAACTGGCCGGCCTGCTTGGCGGTCAGGCCCAGCTTGAAGCCGAAATCACGGCCGTGGTAACCCTGCACGCCTTCGACGAAGTCGACGTTCAGCGAGTGGATCAGCTCCGGGGTTTCAGCAGCGACCTGCTCGATTTCCACGCCGCCTTCCGAAGAGGCGATGTAGGTGATGGTCTTGGTGCCACGGTCGACCAGCACCGACAGGTACAGTTCCTTGACGATCTCGCCGGCGGTGGTCACCAGCACCAGGTTGACCGGCAGTTCAACGCCTGCGGTCTGGTAGGTGGCCATCTTGGTGCCGAGCATCTTGGCCGCAGCGGCCTTCACGTCGTCGGTGGTCTTGCAGAACTTGACGCCGCCAGCCTTGCCGCGGCCGCCAGCGTGGATCTGCGCCTTGACCATCCAGGGGCCCTGGCCCAGGGAGTTGGCAGCGGCAACCGCTTCGTCCGGGGTCGCAGCGACCTTGCCGGCCGGGACCGGGATGCCGTACTCGGCAAGCAGTTGTTTTGACTGGTATTCGTGGAAATTCATGCGTCACCGTGGGAATAGGAACGACCGCACGCAATTCCTCAGGGCCCCGGCGGGGCGCCGGCATGGACCGCGGCGGGCCCACTATTGTGGCCGAGCCGGCGCCGGGGCGCAAAGAAGTCTGTACAAAACGCCAGACCCGGCCAGATTTCCGCCGTCATTCAGGCAGTTGCGCCCGGCGGCCCACTGGCCACCGGTATCCATCCCGGGCCAAATGCGCGATCCGGGCGGCTCCGGCGGCGCCCTGCCCGGGGCCCTATACTGGCCGACCAAGGTGTGTAGAGTCGGGCTTGCCCTGCTGCTTCCACCGCAGGCCACATCGAAGCGACGTGCCCGCCCGGCCTCAGGGGACGCCAGGCAGGCCCGCCGCAGCGTCCAGACCCAGGCAGCCAGAAGGGGAGTTCCGGCGTGTCACCCAGTGCTTCATTGATCGACCGCATCGAATCGATTCCGCGGCGTGAGCTGTATTTCTTCGCGCTGTACCGGGTGCTGATCGCCTCGGTCATCGCCGCGCTGCTCTACAGCCCGCTGTCGGCCATGGTCGGCGAAGCCCACCACCCGCGGCTGGCCGACACCGTCGCCGCCATCTACCTGGTGCTGTCCCTGCTGGCCCTGGTGATCGGCCGCAACGAACGCTGGCTGCGCCCGATCGTGGTCAGTGGCGTGCTGGTGGACATCGTCGCCGCCACCCTGCTGTCACATGCCCTGCCCGGTGCCAGCGCCGGCATCTCGATGTCGCTGCTGTTCAACATCGCCGCCGCCGCCACTCTGCTGCCGCTCAGCCTGGGGCTGGGCCTGGCCCTGGCCGCCAGCCTCGCCACCGGCGTGGAGTACACCTGGAAGCTGCTGGAAGGCGGCGATCCCACCCGTACCCTGGCCGAACTGGCCATGTTCGCCACCAGCTACCTGGCGCTGGCCTTCATCAGTTACCAGGTCGGCAGCCGCGCGCGCCGCAACCAGCAGCTGGCCAACCAGCGCGGCGATGAAGTGGCCAACCTGTTCCAGATCAACGAGCTGATCATCCGCCGCATGCGTACCGGCGTGCTGGTGGTCGACGCCGACAACCGCGTCACCCTGGCCAACGAGGCCGCCGCGATGCTGCTCGGTGACAACGACGGCAGCGGCGAAAGCGGCCGCCTGGACCTGGCCAGCGCCGCCCCGGAACTCGCCCGTCGCCTGCAGCGCTGGCGCAATGGCTGGGCGCAGGACGAACTACCGCTGCAGCTCAACCCCGACCAGCCCGAAGTGCAGCCGCGCTTTGCCCGCCTGCTGGCCGGCAGCGACCTGGCCCTGGTGTTCCTGGACGACTCCAGCGTGGTCTCGCGCCGCGCCGAATCGCTCACCCTGTCGGCGATGGGCCGCTTCTCGGCCAGCCTCGCCCACGAGATCCGCAACCCACTGGCCGCGATCAACTACGCGGTGCAGCTGCTGGAAGAAGGCACCGGCTTCAACGAAAGCGATCGCCGCCTGCTGCAGATCATCCGCCAGCAGTGCCAGCGCACCAACGGCATCGTCGAAAGCGTGCTGGGCCTGGCCCGGCGCGAGCGCGCCACGCCGGAGAACGTCGACCTGGCCGCCTTCGTGCGCCGCTTCGTGCTGGAGTACAAGCAGGGCCAGACGCTGGAGACCGACAGCATCGAGCCGATCATCAACGACACCTCGGTGCTGGCCCAGGTCGACACCAAGCACCTCTACCAGGTGCTGACCGTACTGGTGCACAACGCGCTCAAATATGGCCGCATCGGCCAGCAGCCGGCGCGGGTGCGCCTGCGCGTGGCGCAGCACGAGCGCAGTGCGGTCATCGACGTGATGGACCGTGGCCCCGGTATTCCCGAGAGTGTGGCCGCACAGTTGTTCCGACCGTTCTTCACCACGTCCGAGCATGGCACCGGGCTGGGCCTGTATATCGCCCGCGAGCTGTGCCGGGCCAACCAGGCGCGGCTGGACTACATCCCGGTTCCCGCTGGAGGCTCCTGCTTCCGCCTGGTGCTGCCCGGCCCGCATACGCTGTTGCCCACCTGATCTCGATTCTGTGCGTCAAACATTTGTCGCTTCCAGCCCCCTCGTTTATCTTTCACGCCCATGAACGAAACCCGCAGCGCCCTCGTCGTCGACGACGAACGCGACATCCGCGAACTGCTGGTACTGACGCTCGGCCGCATGGGGCTGCGCATCAGTACGGCAGCCAACCTTGCCGAAGCGCGCGAACTGCTGGCCAGCAATCCGTACGACCTGTGCATCACCGACATGCGCCTGCCGGACGGCAATGGCATCGAGCTGGTCAGCGAGATCGCGCAGCACTACCCGCGCACGCCAGTGGCGATGATCACCGCCTTCGGCAGCATGGACCTGGCCGTGGAAGCGCTGAAGGCCGGCGCCTTCGACTTCGTCAGCAAGCCGGTGGATATCGCCGTGCTGCGCGGCCTGGTCAAGCACGCGCTGGAACTGAACAACACCGAGCGCCCTGCGCCCGGCCCCGCCGCCGAACAGGGCGCACGCCTGCTTGGCGATTCGCCGGCCATGGACGTGCTGCGCACCACCATCGGCAAGGTCGCGCGCAGCCAGGCGCCGGTCTACATCCTCGGTGAATCCGGCGTGGGCAAGGAGCTGGTCGCACGCACCATCCACGCCCAGGGCGCCCGCGCGGCCGGCCCGTTCGTGCCGGTCAACTGCGGCGCCATTCCCGGCGAGCTGATGGAAAGCGAATTCTTCGGCCACCGCAAGGGCAGCTTCAGCGGCGCCCACGCCGACAAGCCCGGGCTGTTCCAGGCCGCGCATGGCGGCACCCTGTTCCTCGACGAAGTGGCCGAGCTGCCGCTGCAGATGCAGGTGAAGCTGCTGCGCGCGATCCAGGAGAAGTCGGTGCGCGCGGTGGGCGCGGCTGCCGAGGAGCCGGTGGACGTGCGCATCCTCTCGGCCACCCACAAGGACCTGGCCGAGCTGGTCGAGGACGGGCGCTTCCGCCACGACCTCTACTACCGCATCAACGTGATCGAACTGAGGGTGCCGCCGCTGCGCGAGCGTCGCCAGGACCTGCCGGAACTGGCCGCATCGGTACTGGCACGGCTGGCCCGCAGCCATGGCCGCCCGACGCCGTTGCTGGCGCCGTCGGCGCTGGACGCACTGGCCCAGTACGCCTTCCCCGGCAACGTGCGCGAACTGGAGAACATCCTGGAACGCGCGCTGGCACTGGCCGAGGAAGATTGCATCGGCGCCGACGACCTGCGCCTGCCGCAGCACGCCCCGCGCACGCCCGGCAGCGCAGCACACGCCGAAGCCGTGGTGGACCTGCAGCCCGGCAGCGCCGCCCTGCCCTCGTACATCGAACAGCTCGAGCGCAGCGCCATCCAGCGCGCGCTCGAAGAGAACCGCTGGAACAAGACCCGCACCGCCGCGCAGCTGGGCATCACCTTCCGCGCGCTGCGCTACAAGCTGAAGAAGCTGGGGATGGAGTAAGGAGGGCCCGACGCGGGCCACCCCATCCACGCACGACGCAGATCTACTGTAGAGCCGAGCCCACGCTCGGCTGCTCTTCGAACCATCAGCCGAGCATAGGCTCGGCTCTACCTCAATCCTTGGTAACGCGGTTGATCTCGGCCAGGCTGGTGACACCCGCAGCCGCCTTCTTCAACGCCGACTGGCGCAGATCGTTCACCCCGATCTGCTGTGCGGCCTCGGCAATCTGCAACGCATTGCCACCGGCCAGCACGATCGTGGCGACCTCGTCGGTCATCGGCATCACCTGGTAGATACCGGTGCGGCCCTTGTACCCCTCGGTGCACTCGTCACAGCCGACCGCCTCGTACAGCTCGATACCCGCATCCAGCTGCGCCTGGGTAAAGCCTTCGGCCAGCAGCGCGTGCTCTGGCAGGTTGGCCGGGCGCTTGCAGTTGTTGCACAACCGGCGCGCCAGGCGCTGGGCGATCACCAGGGTCACCGAGCTGGTGATGTTGTACGGCGCGATGCCCATGTTCATCAGGCGCGCGATGGTCTGCGGTGCATCGTTGGTGTGCAGCGTGGACAGCACCATGTGGCCGGTCTGCGCCGCCTTGATCGCGATCTCGGCCGTCTCCAGGTCGCGGATTTCGCCGACCATGATGATGTCCGGATCCTGTCGCAGGAACGAGCGCAGTGCCGCGGCGAAGGTCATGCCGCGCTTGTTGTTCTGCTGCACCTGGTTGACGCCGGGCAGACGGATTTCCACCGGGTCTTCGGCGGTGGAGATGTTGCGCGTCTCGTCGTTGAGGATGCCCAGCGCGGTATACAGCGACACCGTCTTGCCCGAACCGGTCGGGCCGGTCACCAGCACCATGCCGTACGGCTTGTGGATGGCGTCCAGGAACAGCTTCTGCTGGTCCGGCTCGTAACCCAGCTTGTCGATGCCCAGCTTGGCCGCGCTGCCGTCCAGGATACGCAGCACCACCTTCTCGCCGAACAGGGTCGGCAGCGTGCTCACGCGGAAGTCGATCTGCTTGGTCTTGGACAGGTTGAGCTTGATGCGTCCGTCCTGCGGCACGCGCTTCTCGGCGATGTCCAGCTGCGCCATCACCTTCAGGCGCGCGGCGATGCGCTGGTTCAGCTTCACCGGCGCGCGCGCCACCATCTTCAGCAGGCCATCGATGCGCAGGCGCACGCGATAGTCGTCTTCATAGGGCTCGAAGTGGATGTCCGAGGCGCCCTTGCGGATCGCGTCCACCAGCACCTTGTTGACGAACTTCACCACCGGGGTGTCATCACCCTTGGCATCGATGCCGGAGTCGCCGGCTCCGGAAATGTCTTCGTCACCGCCGGACACATCCAGGTTGCCAATGCCATCGTCGTCACCGCTCAGCGCGTCGCCCAGCGTGTCATGGCTGGCATGCCACTGCTCGAGCGTGCGGCGGATCTGGTCTTCATCCACCAGGATCGGCTCCACCACCAGGTTGGTGTGGAACTTGATCTCGTCCAGCGAATGGGTCGGGTTGCTGGTGCCCACGAACAGCTTGCCGCCGCGCTTGAACAGCGGCAGCACGTTGTGCTTGCGCAGCAGCTCCTCGCTGACCAGGCTCATCGCGTTCTGGCTGGCGTCGAACGTGGACACGTCGAACAGCGGCATGCCGAACTCGACCGCGTTGGCCGCCGCCAACTGGGCCGCCCCGACCACCTTGTTCTGCGCGAACCAGGTCGGCAGCGGCTGGCGGGCCGCAGCGGCCTTGGCCATGGCGTCGCGGGCGGAAGCCTCGTCCAGCGCACCATCCTGGACCAGGCGACGGGCCAGGCCGGTGATGCCGACGAGGTTGGCGGTGGTTACGGTGTTCATCTACTGGTCTCTTGCCTGTCAACGCCGGTGATATCGAATTTCGTACCGTGCACCCGTGAATCATGCTTCCCGGTACGCCCCACATTGGAGAGGATAGTCCATTGCTGGTGCAGCCAGAGAGCGCACTATGACGAGCCTTCGCCCCAACCTCCCCGATTGCCTAAGGAACAGCATCGCTCCCGACACCGGAGGGACGCCTCAATCTAAACAAGCGAGCGAAGGGACTGAAGATCTGATGCAAGAAGGAATCGTGACCGCCACCGGTCACACCCAGAGGTGCGCCGCACGAAGAGGGCACATACCAAGTACCAAACCACTGGTCAAACACCGAGAACACTGTGGCGAAATTGCTACCCACCCCTTCCCCGTTGCGCACGTGATGCCATCTATGCATCGCGGGCGACACGAATAAGCGACCCAAGGCGCCATAGGTCCATGGCAGGTTCGCGTGAATGAACAAGCCATAGTAATGACGCAGGAGCGCGTTCATAAAGATGACCCACAGCGGGAACCCGAAGAGCAGAAGCGCTCCCATATCGATGAATACCGTTGTCAAACGATTGATGGGATGAAAACGGTAGAGAGAGAACCAAGTCATCCTGCGATCACTGTGGTGCATCTCGTGAAACAGCCATAGCCACTTGCAGTGCTCGAGCCGGTGTCGGAAGTAGCCGATTGCATCCCCAACAAAGAGCACCACCAGGAGCAGCAGCCACTTTGGAAATTCAGCCCACATCGCGTCCAGTGCCCCGGTCCATGCCCATGCGACTGAACGTTGCATCAACACCATACCCATCCCCAGAAGCGGCGCAACCAGCAGCGCGTCCAGCAGAAAAGAAAGGACGTTGACATGGCACCCGGCAGGCAGTAAACGGCGCACGACGCCCACAAGATCGTTGCGATTGACGATCGCAGCCAATAGCAGGAATGCTCCTATCTCCGGAAGGAGCCCGGATATAGCGCTCTGGAACTGTGCGGCAACGTCGAAGTTCAACCCCGGACCGATCATTCGACTGCCCTCCCCCCCCCCTGTTGTGACACTACTCGGAAGCCACCTTGAGTCGATGAGATCGGAATCTGCGCGGCCAACGACATCAATTCCCAGCAGCGAGTGGCCCCATCCCCCCCTAACGGCTACCCCTACAAAGCAAGAGCCCCGCAGTGCGGGGCCCTTGTTGTCTCAGTCAGCGCTGCAACCGATTACGGCGCCGGAGCGGCGGCGGCACCACACTGGCCCGGACGATACTTCGCGTCGAGGCTGGTGGAGCAGGACCACAGGCCGCTGTTGGCGTCGCGGGTCCACGTAATGTTCTTGCTGTTGAACTTGGTAGCGTTGCCGTTCTTAGTGGTGCAGGCAATGGTCGTGGCAGTCACGGCCACATTGCAGTAGGAGGTGCTGGCAGCAACGCCGATGAAGCCCGCATCGGTTGCGGTGGTCGACGGAGTCTTGCCTTCGTTGGTCGCCTGTTCGAAGCCGACCTTGCCGGGAGTAATCTCAGCCAGTGCGGAAGCCGCCTGCGAACGAACGACGTAGTCCTGATAGGCCGGGATCGCAATCGCAGCCAAAATGGCGATGATCGCAACAACGATCATCAGTTCGATAAGGGTGAAGCCCTTCTGGTTCTTCATTTGGTACATCCCCAAGATGGTGGTGGTTGATGTCAGCGGACAGGTTCGACCCGGCCCATGGCCGGTTGAGCGGGCCCTGCCCCCTGCGGGTGGTTCAACGCAGGTTGCGTGCCAACCCCGGCACGCCTCCCCCTGGATTTCCCCGCGCCAATGATGGCAGCAATTTCGCGGATGGGAACCCCCCTTACTCCAATCTGCGATGGAGGCGGCAATGTGACGCAGTGCGTCACCTTTGGTCAGCGACCGGCACGAAATCGCACAGCCCGCCATTCTCCCGCTGCCCAGACGCCCCTGAACCGGCTACCATCTTGAGCTAGACACCCGCCTGGGGATGGCGGGTCTTGGGGAGCCGATATGTCTGTCAGTGGCAGTGCAATGAAGAAAGAACCCGTGGCGCGCAGCACCACGGAACTGCAGCCGTTTGTATGGGAGGGGACCGACAAGCGGGGTGTGAAGATGAAAGGCGAGCAGATGGCAAAGAACGCCAATCTGTTGCGCGCAGAATTGAGACGCCAGGGCATCACGCCCAAAGCGGTGAAGGCGAAGCCAAAGCCTATTTTCGGCAGCACAGGCAGCAGGATTACGCCGAAGGACATTGCCTTCTTCAGTCGCCAGATGGCAACCATGATGAAGTCAGGTGTGCCTATCGTCTCTTCACTCGAGATCATTGGCGAAGGGCACAAGAACCTTCGGATGAAGAGGATGATCGGAACGATCCGCGCCGATATCGAGGGCGGCTCATCCCTATATGAGGCGATCAGCAGACATCCAGTGCAGTTCGACGAGCTGTATCGCAACCTGGTCCGTGCGGGCGAAGGCGCTGGTGTATTGGAGACCGTGCTTGACACTGTGGCCAACTACAAGGAGAACATCGAAACACTCAAGGGCAAGATCAAGAAGGCGCTGTTCTATCCGATCATGGTCATGGCAGTCGCCATCCTGGTCAGTGGCATCCTACTTGTCTGGGTGGTCCCTCAATTCGAAGATGTCTTCAAAGGCTTCGGAGCCGAATTGCCCGCTTTCACCCAGCTGATTGTTGGCGTTTCTCGCTTCTTGGTGTCTTGGTGGTGGCTGATCCTGTTCACTTTTGTGGGGGCGATAGTTGGCTTCATCGCAGCCTACAAGCGCTCTCCGAAGCTGCAACACACGATGGACCGATTGATCCTGAGGGTGCCAGTGATCGGCCAGATCATGCACAACAGCTCAATTGCCCGCTTTGCACGTACCACTGCAGTTACCTTCAAGGCCGGCGTGCCCTTGGTGGAGGCGTTGGGCATTGTCGCCGGCGCGACCGGCAACAAGGTCTACGAAGAGTCCGTACTGCGGATGCGTGACGACGTGTCGGTCGGCTATCCCGTGAACATGGCCATGAAGCAGCTGAACCTATTCCCTCATATGGTCATCCAGATGACCGGCATCGGCGAGGAGGCCGGTGCTCTGGACGCCATGCTGTTCAAGGTCGCCGAGTACTATGAGCAGGAAGTCAACAACGCCGTGGACGCATTGAGCAGTCTGCTTGAACCTTTCATCATGGTCATCATTGGCGGAATTGTCGGCAGCATCGTGATCGGCATGTACCTGCCGATCTTCAAGCTCGCAGGAGCGGTAGGATAAGCAATGGCATTTCTAGACCAGCATCCCGGCCTCGGCTACCCCGCCGCGGCCGCCCTGGGGCTGCTGCTGGGCAGTTTCCTCAACGTCGTCATCCTGCGCCTGCCCAAGCGGCTGGAGTGGCAGTGGAAGCGCGATGCGCGCGAGGTCCTGGAAGAACCGGACTTCTACGAACCCCCGCCACCGGGGATCGTGGTCGAGCCCTCGCACTGCCCGCACTGCAAGCACAAGCTGAGCTGGTACGAGAACATCCCGCTGTTCAGCTGGATCATCCAGGGCGGCAAGTGCCGCCACTGCAAGGCGCCGATCTCGTTGCAGTACCCGCTGGTCGAGGCCCTGACCTCGGTGCTGGTACTGGCCTGCGTCTGGCAGTTCGGCTTCGGCTGGCAGGGCTTCGGCGCCATCGTGCTGACCTGCTTCCTGATCGCCTTGTCCGGCATCGACCTGCGCACCCAGCTGCTGCCCGACCAGTTGACCCTGCCACTGATGTGGCTGGGCCTGATAGGCAACATCGACAACCTGTACATGCCGGCCAAGCCTGCCTTGGTCGGCGCGGCGGTGGGCTATCTGTCGCTGTGGATGGTCTGGTGGCTGTTCAAGCAGCTGACCGGCAAGGAAGGCATGGGCCACGGCGATTTCAAGCTGTTGGCCGCGCTCGGCGCCTGGTGCGGGTTGAAGGGCATCCTGCCGATCATCCTGCTGTCGTCGGTGCTGGGCGCCATCATCGGCTCGATCTGGCTGTACACCCGGGGCCGTGACCGCGCCACGCCGATCCCGTTCGGCCCCTACCTGGCGATCGCGGGCTGGCTGTACTTCATGTGGGGCGCGCCCGTGGTGGAGCAGTACCTGGTGTTGAGCGGACTGCGCTGAGGGGAATCCCCATGAGCCGCTATGTGGTTGGCCTGACCGGCGGCATTGCCGCCGGCAAGAGCGAGGTGACCCGGCGCTTCGAGGCGCTGGGCATCGTGGTGGCCGACGCCGATCTGGCCGCCCGCGCGGTGGTTGCCGCCGGCAGCCCGGCCCTGGACCGTATCGCCGAGCGCTTCGGCGCCGGCATGCTGCAGGCGGACGGTAGCCTGGACCGGGCACGCCTGCGGGCCCACGTGTTCGCCGACCCGACCGAACGGGCGGCGCTGGAAGCGATCACCCACCCGGCCATCCGTCTGCTGATGCAACAGCAGTGCGAGCAGGCCGCCAGCCCCTATGCGATTGCCGCCATTCCGTTGCTGACCGAGGTCGGTGGGCGGCAGGCCTACCCGTGGTTGGACCGGGTATTGCTGGTGGATGCGCCCGAAGCCGTGCAGCACGCCCGGCTGATGCAGCGCGACGGCATCGACGCCGCGCTGGCCGACAAGATGATCGCCGCCCAGGCCAGCCGCGCGCAGCGGTTGGCACTGGCCGATGATGTGGTGGTCAACGATGGTCACCCGGAAGACCTGCAGGCGCAGGTGGAAGCGCTGCATGAGCGCTATCTGGGGTTGGCTGGGGGTTGAGGCTTGGTTGCCGGCCAGCGGCCGGCACTACCACACGCATCCACGCATTGCGGCGATTTACCCTGCACCAGCGCGGAACTGCTGTAGAGCCGAGCCCACGCTCGGCTGCGATCATCAAGCCGAGCATGGGCTCGGCTCTACAAAGCGTTCTGCATTCACGCGTGGCGTGGACCTACTCCAACTGCAGGCGGGCATAACGGGCCAGTTCTCGTGCGCCGAGCAGCAGGCCGTCGACGACATCCGGGCTCAGCTGCTGGTGCGCGCCGCCTTGTTCGCGGGCGGCTTCGGCGGCGTGCAGCACCTGCATGAGTGCATTCAAGCCGGCCAGGGTGCGGCTGAGGCCGGCCATGGTGGCCGCCTGGGCCGGGCTGAGGCCCTGCGCTTCCAGTCGGCGACCGTCGGCGGCATCGCGACCGTCCATGCGGGCCAGCAGCGCGGGCAGCAGATCCTTGGGATCATCGAGCAGGGTTTCGACACGCTCGGCCACGTCGGCCGGCAGCAGGTCAGCGGCTTCGCCGATCAGTGCGTACAGTTGGGGGAACACGGGGCGTGCGGACATGGTGAATCTCCTCGCAGACGACGAGCCACCTGCGGATGCGAGGTGGCGGACGGTGCGGGTTGGCGTACCGGAGATCCGACATTCAGCAAAAATACTCCAGCGGATTCTGATGAATCCCCACGCACCGCCCGCCGAAGCAAGGCACGCGGTGCATTTTCAACGACTGTCTGAGGGGCCGTCGAAGAGTGCTGAATGTTGGTTTTTTTCAGGACGCCAATCCCGGCCAGGGCACCTGCCCCGGCCGCCCCATCTGGCCATCACGTAGCGTTGTGATCTGTAAGGAAATTCTCAAGCCGCCGCTGAGGGCACGAATGCGTGCATGCGGACACGCACGCGGCGTGGCGGCGATCACAGTGATGTCGTATTGGGCTTCTTGCGCATCACGACTGCGAAGTTAATTCGGTGGCACAAGCGACACAGGGCGCGTTGTGAGGTCGGCAGGATTCGTGCCGACCAAGGTCGGCGCCCACCCTGGCAGGGGCCCTTACAACGGCTTCGGCGAGAACGTCAGCGTGGCGATCACGCCGCGCTCGCCACCGGGGCGCACGCTGACCTGCCAGCCGTACAGATCGCACAGGCGGCTGACGATCGACAGGCCGATGCCACCGCCCTGCGAATGGCCGGCATGGGTGCCGCGATAGCCGCGCTGGAACAGCTTGGCGGCGTCTTCTTCGCTCAGGCCCGGGCCGCTGTCAGTCACCGACACTGAATTGCTGCCGACAAAGACGCGCACTTCGCCATCCTGCGAGTACTTCACCGCGTTGCCGATCAGGTTGCCCAGCGCCACCGACAAGGCCGCCTCCGGCGCATCGATCACCAGGTTGCGCTCGCCTTCCAGCGCCAGCTCCAGCGGCTTGCCACCCAGCTGGGCGCGGTGGGCGTCCAGCAGCTGTTCGGCCACGCGCGCGACGTTGCTGGTGCCCTGCCCGCGCTCGTTGCGCGACAGCAGCAGCAGCGCGCCGATCAGGTCGCTGCACTGCTGTTCGGCGCGTTGGATGCGCTGTAGCCGCTGCAGCACCTTCTCATCCAGGCCGGGCCGGGTCAGCAGCAGTTCGGTGGCGCCACGGATCACCGCCAGCGGCGTGCGCAGTTCGTGGCTGACGTCGGCATTGAACTCGCGGTCGCGCTGCACCACTTCGGTCAGTCGCGACGAATAATCATCCAGCGCCTGCGCCAGCTGCCCCACTTCGTCGTCGGGGAACCGCGGCGCCAGCGGCTCGGGATCACTGGTGCCGCCGCGATAGGCACGCAGCCGCGCGGCCAGGTCCGAGACCGGCTTCATCACCTTCGATGCCGACCACCAGCCCAGCACCAGCGACAACAGGCTGAACACCAGCACCGACAGCACCAGCGCGCGGTTGAGCTGCTGCCCACCGCGCACGCTGTCGGTCATGTCGTAGGCCAGGAACGCCCAGGCGTCGGGCGTCTTGCGCACGGCCAGCTTGTAGGAATAGCGCTGGCCGCGCTCGTCCACGCCGCCCATGTTGTACAGGCCATCCTTGAACTCATACCAGTCCGGCTCTTCCTCGCGCAGCGCGTCAAACTTGTCAGGCTTGATCAGGCGCGCACGCATCTGCTGCACGGGCAGGTCGGGGTTGCGATCCGGGCTCTCGTAGAACCGCCGCACGTACTCGTTGATGTTGCGGTTCATCACGTCTTCCACCAGCTGGTTTTCCACGCGCATGCGGGCCCAGTTGGTGGCAAACGCGAACAGTGTCGTCAGGCAGAAGCCCAACAACACGAACGAGACGATGATGCGGCTGCGCAGGCGCCGCCGATACGGCGAACGCCGGCGCTCCCCCTTGGTTGCCACGGAATCAGGCTTCCGGGGTGGCGATGCGGTATCCGATGCCATGGCGGGTCTGGATCAGCGGCACTTCAAACGGCTTGTCGACCACCGCACGCAGGCCGTGGATGTGGACACGCAGCGAATCCGAGTCGGGCAGCTCCTCGCCCCACACGCGGGTTTCCAGCTCCTGGCGGGTGACCACGGCCGGCGCGGCCTCCATCAGGGCCTGCAGGATCTTCAGCGCGGTCGGGTTGAGCTGCAGCAGCTTGCCCTGGCGGCGCACTTCCAGCGTGTCCAGGTTGTATTCCAGGTCGCCGGTTTCCAGCACGCGGGTCTGCACGCCCTTGCCGCGGCGCGACAGCGCGTTCAAGCGCACTTCCACTTCCTGCAGCGCGAACGGCTTGATCAGGTAGTCATCGGCGCCGGAATCGAAACCGGCCAGCTTGTTGTCCAGCGAGTCGCGGGCGGTCAGCATCAGCACCGGGGTCTGCTTGCGCGCTTCGTTGCGCAGCTTGCGGCACACTTCGATGCCATCCATGCCCGGCAGGTTCAGGTCCAGAACGATGGCGTCGAACTCGTGGACCACGGCCAGGTGCAGGCCGGTCACGCCGTCGGCGGCGAAGTCCACGGTGTGGCCACGATCCTCAAGGTAGTCGCCAAGGTTGGCGGCGATGTCGCTGTTGTCTTCGATTACGAGAATGCGCACTGGGACCTCTGGTTCTTGAAGGGTCGTCGGGGGGCCAGGCCCACCCGCTCAGGATGCCCCTGCGTGGGTGGACGCGACGTCTACCTGCTGAACGATACAGGTTCCATTCTTAACATTTCGTACCGAAGGGCCGACACCGGCAAAAGCCCCGCGTCAGCCGGTCAGCGGCTGATGCGCTGCTGGTCGGTCAACGCCCGGCGGCTGTCTTCCTGGGCCTTGCGACGCTGGGCCACGGTCAGGCAGACGCTGGTCGGCATGTTGCTGCCGGTAAGGCGCTCGCGGCGGCAGATCATGCGGCTGTCGGCCTGGGCGCGGGTCATGATGGTGTTGACGATCTCCTGCTCGTTGAACAGGTCGTTGCGCTCCTGCGGGGCCAGCTCATCCACCTTCTCCCGGCCATTCATCTTGATCCGGATCCGGTTCAGTGCCTGCTGCACGCGACTCTTGTCCTCCAGCCCGATCTCGCTGTAGTCCTCGCTGCCCATGGCCGTTTCAACGCGGCGGATCTGCTCGGACACCGGGGTGAAGGCATCCATCTGCACGGTGTCCTTCTGCGCCTTGGCCTGCACGGTGGCTACCAGGCCGAGCGACAGCATCAGGGCAAGTGTCGTGTTGCGGTACATGACGAGCTCCATGTTCGTCCATGAATAGGGTCTCGACTTTACGATTCCGCCGATGCGCCCACAAGGGACGCACGGCAGGGTGACCGATGGCGGCATGCGATCGGTCCGGCAGCGATCAGGGCTTGTAGTTGTTGAAGCGCTGGTTGTCGTTGAGCGCCTTGCGGCTGTCTTCCTGCGCCTTGCGGCGCTGGGCCACGGTCAGGCAGACACTCTGCGGCATGTTGCTGCCGGTGGTGCGTTCACGACGGCAGACCATGCGGCTGTCGGCGTGGGCGCGGGTCATGATCGTGTTGATCACTTCCTGGTCGTTGAAGATCTCGGTGCGGTCCTGCGGACTGACCTGCTCCACGCGTTCGTGGTCGCCCATCTTGATCTTGATGCGGCCCAGCGCCTGCTGCACGCGGCTTTTGTCTTCCAGCCCGATCTCGCTGTAGTCCTCGCTGTTGATCGCCGTCTCAACGTTGCGGATCTGTTCGGCCACCGGTGCGTTGGCGTCGAACTTCACCTGCCCTTTCTCGGGCTTGGCGTGGGCGGTGGTGGCCAGGGCCAGGCCCAGCATCAGGGCGAAGGGGGTCATGCGCTGCATCGTTACCTCCAGGTTCTTCCATGAGTGGAACATCGATCCTGCGGTGCCACCGATGCGCCGTCACAGCACACTCGATGGGCCGAAGGGCGGTGCGGTCAACGCCCGGCGGGCGGTGGGCTGAGCGTGTTGTAGCTGCGCTGGTCGTTGATCAGCGCCTTGCCTTTCTCTTCGATCCGGCGCCGTTCGGCCACGGTCAGGCAGCGGCTCTTGGGCATGTTGCTGCCGGTGGTGCGTTCGTACCTGCAGATCTGCCGGCTGTCTTCATGGCCACGCGCCAACAGGGTGTTGATGCGTTCCTGCTCGTTGAAGACCTCGGCCTGCAGCTGCGGCGGCAGCTCCTGCACGGTCTGGCGTTCGCCCATGTGCTGGCGGATACGCGACAGCGACTGCTGCACCTGGCCGCGATCCTCGGCGGACAGTTCGGCATAGTCGGGGGCGGCCAGGGCGGTCTCCACCTGACGCATCTGCTCGGCGACCGAGCCCTGCCGGTCCATCTGTACAGCCACTTTCTCCGGCTTGGCGGCAACAGCGCCAGACAGGCCCAGCAGCAACGCGATCATCATGATGCGGTACATCGCCAACCTCCCGATCCATCCCGGAACGAAGGGCCAACTCTACGACCGTCACGCGGCCTCCACAAGAGACCTTGGGCATGGGGCCGACAGGCATAAAAAAGGCCCAGACGGTGCACCCGCCTGGGCCTGAAGTCGTATCCCGATACCGATCCTGCTGAGAGGCAGAGCTGCGGTTCGCTGAAGCCTACGCCCGCTCCGATTAAAGCCTCGTTAAAGGCCCGGATCATTTACCCGTGAGAATCATAACCCCATGGATAATCAGGGTTTTTTGATCTTCTCTACATGCTCGATGATGCGTGTGGCCACGTCGACCCCGCAGGCCGCTTCGATGCCTTCCAGCCCGGGCGTGGAGTTGACCTCCAGCACCAGCGGGCCGCGCGCGGACCGGATCAGGTCCACGCCGCAGACCGACAGGCCCAGCGCCTTGGCCGAACGCACCGCCACCTGCTGCTCGGCACGGCTGGCCTTGGCCGCCACGGCGGTCCCCCCGGCGTGCAGGTTGGAGCGGAAGTCGCCCTCCGGTGCCTGCCGCTGCATCGACGCCACCACCTGGTCGCCCACCACGAAGCAGCGCAGGTCGGCCCCCTTGGCCTCGCCGATGAATTCCTGCATCAGGAAGTTGGCGTACAGGCCGCGCAGCGCCTCGACGATGCCGCGCGAGGCACTGGCCTTCTCGGTCAGGATCACGCCGCGCCCCTGGGTACCTTCATTGAGCTTCACCACATGCGGCGGCGGGCCCAGCATGGACAGCAGGTCGACGGTGTCGTCGGGGTTGTCGCCGAACACGGTGACCGGCATGTCGATGCCCTTGGCCGCCAGCAGCTGGTGCGCGCGCAGCTTGTCGCGCGAACGCAGGATGGCGTCGGACGGATTGGGCGTGCGCGCGCCCATCAGCTCGAACTGGCGCAGCACCGCGGTGCCGTAGCGGGTGATCGAGGCACCGATGCGCGGGATGACCATGTCCACGCCGGTCATTGGCCGGCCCTTGTAGTGCATGGAAAAGCCATCGGCGGTGATGCGCATGTAGCAGCGCAACGGGTCCAGGATGCGCACGGTGTGGCCGCGCGCGCGCGCCGCCTCGACCAGCCGACGGGTGGAATACAGGGAGCTGTTGCGGGACAGGATGGCGAGCTTCATCGCGGTGGGATCGGTCGGCAGGCGCGAAGCATAGCGCGGGCGTGTGGCGGGTGGATGATGCCTGGCCCGTGCTGCCTGCGCCGGTAGTGGCCGGCTCCTGCGGCGACGATTCCGGCGAAAGAGTAACCGTCGCCGGATACACCACAGGCCCGCATCACCATGCGGGCTGGTTCCGCTTCAGAACCCGCGCGCGGATTCACCCAGCGCTGCGATGCAGGCCATCTGCGTGACCGATCCGGCCGAGGTCCCCTCATAGATCTGCCACAGAAGCTGCGCGGCCTTCGGCCCACCGGCGCGACCCAGTGCGCGCACTGCCTCCAGCTGGCGGGAGGTGCCGGCACCGGAGTTCCTGTAGATCTCATGAAGGCTGCCGACGACGTCGTCCTTCGTTTCCATGCGCTGCTTCCGTGTAGGAAATGCGGCAACGCTAACCGGGCGGGCATGGCCGTGGATATGAAACTAATCAGAAATGAAGAAGGCCGCTGATGAGCGGCCTTCTGTCTACGCGCGTGGCGCGATTGGAGCGGGCGATGGGAATCGAACCCACGTCAGTAGCTTGGGAAGCTACAGCTCTACCATTGAGCTACGCCCGCAGTGCGCGGTGAAAGTCTATGCGCTTGGGCCAGTGTTGCGCAATGGCAGCATGCCGCAATGGGGTCAGAGCCGTTTCCTGGCGGAAACGGATCCGACCCCCGGCGCAACAGGTCAGAGCCCTTTCCTTACGGAAAGGGATCCGACCCCAGCGGGTGCTGCTTAGAACGTGCCGCTGAAGTTGGCGAACAGGGTAGCGTCCTGCGCGCGCTTCTGGCCGGTCGAAGCGCTCAGGCCGAAGTTGCTCTGCAGGCCAAACAGCTCGGTGCGGGCGCCCAGCACGACGGTGGCGTAGTTCTTGTCGAACTTCAGGCCCGGCACGCGGTAGCTGCCCAGTTCCGGCAGGGTCTGCAACCAGGCGCTGGCCTGCTTGGTGTCCTCGAACTCGTGATCGTAGGTCACCTGCGCGTACGGCTTGACGGCGCCGCCATCGAAACGGGCCTGCCAGCCGATGCGGCCGACGGTCGAATCGACGTTCTGGCGGTCGTAGCCCAGTGCGGTGGCCAGGGTGCCAGCCGCAGCGCTTTCGCTGTAACCGTCGATCTTCACCTTCTGCCAGATCACCGACGCGATCGGGCCGTGGCGGAAGCCGCCTTCGGTGCCGAATTCGTAACCGGCGTTCAGGGCCGCGGTCAGGTTGCTGCCGTCCGGCGAACCACCATGCTCACGGGTAGCCGGGCCCAGCTGGACCTTGCGGTTCACGTCATAGGACAGCCAGGTGTAGCTGACCTGGCCGTTCACCCAGATGCGGTCGCCATACCAGCCGGCGAACAGACCGGCGGTGGTGTCCTTCTGGGTGAAGTCGCCACGGCTGTTGCCGAAGTCGGCGCTGAGGCGGCCGAAGCCGGCGAAACCGCCGAACACCATGCCGTCGCGGGACCAGTCGATACCGAACAGGCCGGCCGGGGCCAGGCCGTCGTACAGGTCGGCGTGGTCGTAGCGCTGCAGGTCGCCACGCACGCCCCCCCACCAGGACAGGCCGTCAGCCGGACGACCACCCAGGTGCATGCTGACCTGGTCGGCGCGCGAGCGGCCGATGGTCTGTGCCGAGTGGCTCAGCACCTGCTGCAGGCGCGGGCCTTCCAGCACCGAGACCGCGTACTGGCCCAGCAGCTGATGACCGGCGGTGGTCGGGTGCACGCCATCGGCAAACAGGTAGGTGTTGGCCGCATCCGGGCTGACGTAGCTGGTCGGGTTGCAGGTCAGGATGCTCTGCGTCGAGTTGGCCGGATCGATCTTGCAGGCGGTGCTGGTGACGTTGGTGAAGCCGTACATGCCCGGGTTGGCGGTCACTTCACGCAGGATGCTGAAGGTGTCGAGCGGAATGAACTCGATGCCCGCCTGCTTCAGACCACCGTACAGGGCCTTGTTGTAACCGGCCGACAGTGCAGTGGCGGCGGCGGCGTTGGGGCCACGGAACTGCGGAGTGATGCCCACGTCCGGCAGATTCGGCACGAGCACGTACTGGGCACCGGCCTGCTTCAGGGCGCCCACCAGCGCGATCTGGTCGGTGACCGCGGCGCCGATGATGCCCTGCACCTGGGCCTGCGAGGCACCACCGGCCGCTGCGCGCGTGGCCGCGAACAGATCATTGGCACCGCCCCATACGGTGTACAGGGCATTGGCGTCAGCCTTGCCACCATTCGCAGCAAGGTAACGGGTCGCCTGCGACTTCAGCGACGGAATGGCTCCGAGGCCACCCGCTTCGTCGGCCGATACACGGGCGCCGCCGACGGCGTAGTTGTCACCGTTCTGGCCATTGCCGTTGGGCGTGCCGTTGAGGCCGTAGTAGTTGGCGACCTGCTGCGCCCACACCCAACCCGGGTTGGTGGTGAACTGGCCGGTCACCGGACGCACATCGGCCGGCAGCAGCGGGCGGAAATAGCCAGCGTCGGTCAGGCTGTCACCGAAGAACACGGCCTTGGAATAGGGGGATTCGCCTGCCATGGCCGGAAGCGCGGCCAGCGCGATCGCGGCCGCCATCAGGGAGCGGATCGGGCGTTTGCTGAGCAGCATGTAAAAAACTCCTGTGGGGATATCGTTGAGGACCCGGCGGACGTACGCCGGCGCACGGTGAATGGTTCCACTGCGCCGCGTTTTGCTCACGCTGCGCCGCCGCATGGATTGTCGCCTGAGGGCGCTGGACCACGCTGTGCCGGGGCTGGCGATCAACGAAATTTGCAAGGGTTCCGATCCGCGCAGGCCATCGGCGACAATGCGGCGATGAACATCCAGCTCAACGGCGAACCCCGTACCCTGCCCGCTTCGGCGACCCTCCACGACCTGCTGCAGGCCGAGCAGCTGCTGCAGCGCCGGGTGGCGGTGGAGGTCAACGGCGAGATCGTCAGCCGCAGCCGCCATGGCGAGCACGTCCTGGCCGAAGGCGACGTGGTGGAGATCGTGCACGCGCTGGGCGGGGGCTGAGGCCTGCGCGGGTGTTCAGGGGTCAGATCCCTTTGCCGATGGCAAAGGGATCTGACCCCACGCTCGACCCCGCCCTCTGCGTGACCCCATCTTCAGGCGGATAAGCGATAATCGCGCCATGAACGTTCATGTCTCCCCCGATTCGCTGGTGATCGCCGGCAAGACCTATGGCTCGCGGCTGCTGACCGGCACCGGCAAGTTCAAGGACCTGGAAGAAACCCGCCTGGCCACCGAGGCCG
The DNA here is from genome assembly GCF_049384325.1 of Stenotrophomonas sp. CASM114. Taxonomy (NCBI): domain Bacteria; kingdom Pseudomonadati; phylum Pseudomonadota; class Gammaproteobacteria; order Lysobacterales; family Lysobacteraceae; genus Stenotrophomonas; species Stenotrophomonas sp. CASM114. The sequence goes on from NZ_JBMRGJ010000009.1 coordinate 110,449, forward strand.
CTGGCGCCCAGATCGTCACCGTGGCCATCCGCCGCACCAACATCGGGCAGAACCCGGGCGAGCCGAACCTGCTGGACGTGCTGCCGCCGGAGCGCTTCACCATCCTGCCCAACACCGCCGGCTGCTACACCGCCGAGGACGCCGTGCGTACCTGCCGGCTGGCCCGTGAGCTGCTGGACGGCCACAACCTGACCAAGCTGGAAGTGCTGGGCGACCAGAAGACCCTTTACCCGGACGTGATGCAGACCCTGAAGGCCGCCGAGCAGCTGGTCAAGGACGGTTTCGAGGTGATGGTCTATACCTCCGACGACCCGATCCTGGCCAAGCGCCTGGAAGAGATCGGCTGCGCTGCGGTGATGCCGCTGGCCGCGCCGATCGGTTCGGGCCTGGGCATCCAGAACAAGTACAACCTGCTGCAGATCATCGAAGACGCCAAGGTGCCGATCATCGTCGACGCCGGCGTCGGTACCGCGTCGGACGCGGCGATCGCGATGGAGCTGGGCTGCGACGGCGTACTGATGAACACCGCCATTGCCGGTGCACGCAGCCCGGTGCTGATGGCCAGTGCGATGCGCAAGGCGGTCGAGGCCGGCCGCGAGGCGTTCCTGGCCGGGCGCATCCCGCGCAAGCGCTACGCCAGCGCCTCCTCGCCGGTGGATGGGCTGATCGGCTGATGACCAATCCTTTTGACAGCGCCGGTTCCAAGGCCCCGCCCAAGCCCTTCACCGTGAGCGAGGGCCGCCGCGAGGTGCGCAGCTTCGTGTTGCGCCAGGGCCGCTTCACCCCTGCCCAGCAGCGCGCGTTCGACGAACGCTGGCCGCGCTTCGGCCTCGACTACACCGGCCAACCGCGTGACCTGGACGCCACCTTCGGCCGCCCGGCACACAAGGTGCTGGAAATCGGCTTCGGCAACGGTGCCGCGCTGCGCTTCGCCGCCCAGCACGACCCGTCGCGCGACTACATCGGCATCGAGGTGCACGCCCCGGGCGTGGGCCGTCTGCTGAACGCGCTGGCCGAGGACAATGCCGACCACGTGCGCCTGTACCACCACGATGCGGTGGAAGTGCTGCAGAACGAGATCGCCGACGGCGCGCTCGATGAAGTGCGCATCTACTTCCCGGACCCGTGGCACAAGAAGCGCCACAACAAGCGCCGCCTGCTGCAGCCGGCGTTCGCCGAACTGCTGGTGCGCAAGCTGCGCCCGGGCGGCCGCCTGCACTGTGCCACCGACTGGGAGGACTACGCCGAGCAGATGTGGGATGTGCTCGATGCCACCGCCGGCCTGGTCAACCGTGCCGGCCCGCGTGGCAGCGTGCCGCGCCCGGACTGGCGCCCGCAGACCCACTTCGAGACCCGCGGCCAGAAGCTCGGCCATGGCGTCTGGGACCTGCTGTACGACCGCACCTGACGATCGCCTGAGGACGCCGCGCCCCACATGGATACCGCGCTGACGCTGACCAACGACATGAAGCTCGTGCTCGGGCTGGTCGGCTTCACGATGGCGATGTTCCTGTTCGAGCGCATCCGCGCCGACGTGGTCGCGCTGGTGGTGCTGGTGGTGCTCGGTGTCACCGGACTGATCGCGCCGGAGGAAATCTTCGGCGGTTTCTCCGGTAACGCGGTGATGAGCATCATCGCCACCACCATCCTCGGTGCGGGTCTGGACCGCACCGGGGCGCTGAACCGGCTGGCCGCCTGGCTGCTGCGGCGCGGCCACGGTGTCGAGCAGCGGCTGCTGATGATGACCACGGCCATCGCCGGCCTGAACTCATCCTTCATGCAGAACCCGTCGGTGATGGCGTTGTACCTGCCGGTCGCCTCGCGACTGGCAGCGCGCACCGGGCTGACGATGCAGCGCCTGCTGCTGCCGATCTCGGCGGCGATCGTGATGGGCGGCGCGCTGACCATGGTCGGCAATTCGCCGCTGATCCTGCTGAACGATCTGCTGGCCTCGGCCAACAACAACCTGCCCTCCGGCCTGGCCACCATCGAGCCGCTGCGCATGTTCGCGCCGCTGCCGATCGGCGTGGCACTGCTGGTCGCCTCGCTGCTGTACTTCCGCTACTACGGCGACCGCAAGCTGATCGAGGAAGAAAACCTGGTCAACGACGGGGTCACCCCGGCGCGAACCGAGAGCTACTTTGCCAAGACCTACGGCATCGAAGGCGATGTGTTCGAGCTGGTGGTCAGCGCCGAAAGCCCGCTGGTCGGCATGACCCTGGGCGAGGCCGAGACCCTGCACGATGCGCCACTGCTGCTGGCCCTGAAGACCGGCAATGACACCCGCCTGGCGCCGCCGGCGGAGATGCGCATCTGGGTCGGCAGCGTGCTCGGTGCGATGGGCCCGCGCCAGCAGATCAGCGACTTCGCGCAGAACCAGTTCCTGCGCATGTCCTCGCGCCTGAAGCACCTGGGCGACCTGTTCAACCCCAGCCGCGCCGGCATTTCCGAGGCGGTGGTGCCGCCGACCTCGAACGTGATCGGCAAGAGTGCGGCCGACCTGCGCCTGCGCAAGGAGCGCGGCATCAGCCTGCTGGCGATCAACCGCGACAAGCAGGTGATCCGCGAGGACGTGCGTGACGTGCAGCTGCGCGCCGGTGACATGCTGGTGTTCCACAGCATCTGGACCGACCTGGCGCAGGCTGCCAAGAGCCGCGACTTCGTGGTGGTGACCGACTACCCGACCGGCGAGCAGCGCCCGCACAAGTTCAAGATCGCGATGGCGATCTTCGCGTTGACCATCCTGATCGCGCTGACCAGCAAGCTGCCGGTGGCGCTGACGCTGATGACCGGCGTGGCCGGCATGCTGCTGACCGGCGTGCTGCGCATGGACGAGGCCTATGCCTCGATCAACTGGAAGACGGTGTTCATGATGGCCGGGCTGATTCCGCTCGGCTGGGCGATGGACTCCAGCGGTGCGGCCGCGTGGGTAGCCGGCCATACCATCGACAAGCTGCCGACCGGCATTCCGGTGTGGGTGCTGGAGGTGGCGCTGGCGCTGCTGACCACGGCGTTCTCGCTGGTGATCAGCCATGTGGGCGCGACCATCGTGATGGTCCCCATTGCGGTGAACCTGGCACTGGCGGCGGGTGGCAACCCGACCGCGTTCGCGCTGATCGTGGCGCTGTCGGCGTCCAACAACCTGATGACGGCCTCCAACCCGGTGATCTCGATGATCACCGGCCCGGCCAACTACACCCCGCGCGAGATGTGGCGGGTCGGCGGCCCGTTGTCGCTGATCTACACCTGCGTGGTGGTGCTGATGATCAACCTGATGTTCTGAGGGTTGGGGTTTGTTGGCAGGGCTGCGCCCTGCACCCGCCGAATCAACGTCAACGTCAAAGGCTGGCATTCCGTGGGATGGCGGGGTGGGTCCGGTTGCGGGGGACGCCGTGAACCCGTCCATGGGGGCTTGGCCGCGGCATCCATGCCGCGGACACCCCCGCAACCGGACCCACTCCGCCTTCGACAGTTTCACGCGGCGGGTGGTGGGTGCCGACCGTTGGTCGGCACGGATCTCGCTCTGTTAGCTGTCGACCTTGGTCGACACGGCTTTTGTAGCGTCGAGCCGTGCTCGACTGCTTCTGGCCTCAAGCCAGGTAGACCTGCCCATCGCGCACGTCCACTGGCACCGCGCGCAGGCGGTCGCCCTTGCACGGGCCGGCGATGCAGTCGCCACTGTCCAGCGCGAACGACGCGCCATGCGCGGCGCACACCAGGTGGCCCTCGCGGCTCTTCAGGAACTGCCCCGGCGCCCAGTCCAGGCGGCGGCCGGCATGCGGGCAGATGTTCAGGAATGCGCGCACCTGCGCGCCGTCGCGGTACAGCACCAGCGATTCGGCATCTCCATCGACCACCGCTTCGACCTCGGCAAACGCGCCATCGGCAATGGCATCCAGGGCGATCAGGGCAGCAGCGGCAGTCATGGCGAAGGCTCGTACGGTAAACCCGCATTGTCGCATGCCCACTCAGGTGACTGGCTGCGACATGAACACAAGTCATTGATCCGTAATAAGCACAGGCTATATTTAACGAGTTTTTCACTCAATGACAGTGGCGCGTCCCGATACTCTGGTTTCGCTGATACCAGCCTATCGAGCCGCCATGTTCAATCGCGCATCCGCCTTCAACCAGTTCCGCACCCTGTTCGCGCCGCGCAAGCCGCGCCACCCGCTGGTGCGCGTTGCCGTGGGCCTGCTTGGCCTGGCGATCCTGGCCGCGATGGTGTTCATCGGTGTGTTCGTCGGTGCGGCGATGATCCTGGTCGGCCTGGCGTGGAAGCTGCTGGCCTCGCGCAAGCCGGGTGTTGCCCGTCCGGTCGACCCGACCGTGGTCGAAGGCGAGTACCGCGTGGTACGCAAGCCGGTGTTGCCGGCCTCGCGCTGATCCACTTCCTGCGCGCCCGCTGACGGCGGGCGCCATGCGTTCTAGACTGCGGGCACGCTCTTCCTGGATGCCCGCATGTCCGATGTCTCCGATGTGATCCCTGCCGTAGCCCTGCCGCGTGTGCCGGTAGCCGGTGGTGGCAGTTTCCCCGTGCACCGCATCTACTGCGTCGGCCGCAACTTTGCCGACCACGCCCGCGAAATGGGTGCGGCAGTGCCCGCGGCCGATGACCGTGGCCGCCCGATGTTCTTCAGCAAGCCGGCCGATGCGATCGTGGTCGGCCACGACGATGCAATCCCCTACCCGCCAGCGACCGCCAACCTGCACCACGAAGTGGAGCTGGTGGTGGCGATCGGCCGCGATGCGCCCGCCGGCGAGCTGGCCGTGGCCGACGCCGACGCACTGGTCTACGGCTATGCCGTCGGCCTGGACCTGACCCGCCGCGACCTGCAGGCCGCCGCCAAGGACAAGGGCCACCCGTGGGACGCGGCCAAGGGCTTCGATGCCTCCGCGCCGATCAGCGAAATCGTCCACGCCGAGGAAGTCGGCGACCTGGCCGCGCTGAACCTGTCGCTGGAGGTCAACGGCGAGGTGCGCCAGCAGGCTCTGCTCGACCAGATGATCTGGAACGTGCCGGAGATCCTGCATGAGCTGTCCAAGCTGTGGCAGCTGCGTGCCGGCGACCTGGTGTTCATGGGCACGCCGTCCGGCGTGGCCGCGCTCAAGCCCGGCGACCGCTTCAGCGCGCGCCTGGAAAACGTGGCCGAGCGCCACGGCGTGATCGCCGGCTGACATCACCTGCGCTACCCTGCGCGCTGTCCACTTCCCCACCGGAGAAAAACAACAATGGGAATGCTCACCGAGTTCAAGGAATTCGCGATGCGCGGCAACGTCATCGACCTCGCCGTCGGCGTGGTGATCGGCGCGGCCTTCGGCAAGATCGTGACCGCACTGGTCGAGAAGATCATCATGCCACCGCTGGGCTACCTGATCGGCCGCGTGGACTTCTCCAGCCTGGCCTGGACGCTGTCGCCAGCCCGGCTCGGACCGGATGGCAAGGAGATCCCGGCGGTGGTGGTTGGCTACGGCGACTTCATCAACACCGTCATCCAGTTCGTGATCGTGGCTTTCGCGATCTTCATCGTGGTCAAGGCGATCAACCGCCTGTCGCGCAAGAAGGAAGCGGCACCGGCGGCGCCGGCCGAAGAAGTGGTGCTGCTGCGCGAGATCCGCGACAGCCTGAAGAAGTAAGGGTACCGGGCGCCTATGGGCGCCCCTCCCACCTGTAGAGCCGAGCCCACGCTCGGCTGATCTGCAAAAGGCAGCCGAGCATGGGCTCGGCTCTACAGAAGCAGGCGAAAGCCCCGCTCCGGCGGGGCTTTCGCTTTGCTGCATCTGGCGGAAAACAGCATCCGCGCCAGCCATGACCTCCCGCCCATGCGCCGGGCTGAACGACTGTTAAGCTCCAAGGCTTAGGTCCCTTCCCGGAGTTGTCCATGCGTCGCCGCGTCCTTGCCATCGCATCCTCCCTCGCCCTGTTGGCCGCCCCGGCCTTCGCGGCACCGCGCACCACCACCCTGCCCCCCGCCTCGCTGGCGACCGCCGCGCAGCTGCGCGACCAGGCGCTGGCCGATGACACCGGCTGGAAGGTGGTCGAGTCGCTCACCACCGAGATTGGTCCGCGCATCGCCGGCAGCGAAGCCGATGCCCGCGCCGTTGCCTGGGCCGAAGCCAAGTTCAAGGCCCTGGGCTTCGACAAGGTCTGGAAGGAGCCGGTGACGTTCCCGAAATGGGAGCGCCGCAGCGAACACGCCGCCGTGACCGGCAGGAACCCGCAGCCGCTGCAGATCACCGCACTGGGCGGCAGCCCGGGTGGCACCGTGGAAGCCGAGGTGGTGCGCTTCGCCGATCTGGCCGCGCTGCAGGCCGCACCGGCAGGTTCGCTGAAGGGCAAGATCGCCTTCGTCGATTACCAGATGCTGCCCTTCCGCGATGGCCGCGATTACGGCCGCGGCGGTGCGATCCGCAGCAAGGGCCCATCCGAAGCCATCCGCAAGGGCGCGGTCGGCTTCCTGATGCGCTCGGCCGGTACCGACTCGCACCGCGTGCCGCACACCGGCATCACCCGTTTCGATGACGGCCTGACCCCGGTGCCGTCGGCCGCGCTGTCGGTGCCCGATGCCGACCAGCTGGCCCGCCTGCTGGCGCGTGGCAGCACCACAGTGAAGGTGGCACTGGATTGCGGCTGGGACGGCACCGCCACCTCGTACAACGTGATCGGCGAGATCACCGGCCGCAGCCTGCCGAAGGAAGTGGTGGTGATCGGTGGTCACCTGGATTCGTGGGACCTGGGCACCGGCGCCGTGGATGACGGCGCGGGCGTGGGCATCACGATGGCCGCCGGCCACCTGATCGGCCAGCTCAAGCAGGCACCGAAGCGCACCATCCGCGTGATCGCCTTCGCCAACGAGGAACAGGGCCTCTACGGCGGCAAGGCCTATGCCGAAGCGCACGCGAAGGACGTGGCCCTGCACCAGCTGGCCGCCGAGAGCGACTTCGGCGCAGGCCGCATCTACGCCTTCAATACTGGTTCACCGAATCCGGAAGGCTCGCGTGAAGCGACGAAGCAGATTGCCGAAGTAATGAAGCCGCTGGGCATCGAGTACCAGGCCGACAAGGGTGGCCCGGGCCCGGACGTCGGCCCGCTGGCCGCCAAGGGCGGTGCGTGGGCGTGGCTGGCGCAGGACGGCTCGGACTACTTCCACCTGCACCACACCGCCGACGACACGCTGGACAAGATCGACCCGAAGGCACTGGCGCAGAACGTGGCCGCGTATACGGTGTTCGCCTACCTGGCGGCGGAAGCCGACGGCAGCTTCGGCAGCGAGGCCAAGGCGACCACGCCGCCGAACGAGTGATGCGCTGGCGCCGGGCCATGCCCGGCGAGTGCAGCGGGAAGAGCGGTGCGAACCGAGGTTCGCACCCACCCGGCAATGGCGTGGGTCAGAGCCCTCGCCTTGGCGAGGGATCTGACCCCGATCCTGTCAGCCTTCCCACACGCTCGTGTTGCGCACGCCCAGCAGTTTCGGGTTGAACAGCGGATCCTTGCCGGCCTGGCGATGCTGCTCGTAGTCGCGCAGTGCGGCCAGGGCAGGCCTTTGCAACAGCAGGATGGCGATGATGTTCAGCCAGCTCATCAGGCCGACGCCGATGTCGCCCAGCGACCAGGCCACCGTTGCACTGTTCACCGCCGAGTAGCCGGTTGCCGCCAGGAACAGCAGCTGGAAGCCGCCCATCACCCAGGGCGTCGGCCGATCACGGCACAGATAGCTGACGTTGGTCTCGGCCATGTAATACAGCGCCAGGATGGTGGTGAACGCAAACGGCAGGATCGCCAGCGCCACGAACGAACGGCCGAAACCCGGCAGCGTCGATTCCACCGCGTGCTGCACGAAGCGTGGCCCGGCTTCGACACCCGGCAGATTGCCCAGCAGCAGGCGCGCCTCATCCGGAATACCGTTCACCGCCGGGTCGTAGACGTTGTACAGGCCGGTGGACAGGATCAGGAAGGCGGTCGCACTGCACACCACCATTGTGTCGATGTAGACCGAGAACGACTGCACCAGGCCCTGCTTGACCGGATGCGAGACTTCCGCGGCGGCGGCCGGATGCGCACCACTGCCCATGCCGGCCTCGTTGGACAGCACGCCACGGCGCACGCCCCACTGGATGGCGGTGCCGATCATCGCGCCGAACGCCGCATCCACGCCGAATGCACTGCGCAGCACCAGCATGATCACCTCCGGCACCCTGTCCGCGTTGAGCACCATCACCAGCGCCGCGACCAGCAGGTAGGCCACGGCCATCAGCGGCACCACCCATTCGGCCACGCGCGCAATGCGCCGCACACCGCCGATGAGGATGGCACCCAGCACCACCAGCAGAACCGCCGTGGTGGTCATCACCGGCACGTCCCAGGCTTCGTTCACCGCACTGGTGATCGCATTGGACTGCGTGCCGGCCAGCATCGCGCCCGCCAGCACCGTCACCAATGCGAACAGCACTGCATACCAACGTTGGCCGAGGCCTTTTTCGATGTAGTACGCCGGGCCACCCCGGTATTGTCCTTTGCCGTCGCGCTCCTTGTAGATCTGCGCGAGCGTGGACTCGATGAAGGCGCTCGAGGCGCCGAGGAAGGCGACGATCCACATCCAGAAGATCGCGCCGGGCCCGCCGAAGGCGATGGCCATGGCGACGCCGGCGATGTTGCCCACGCCCACGCGGCTGGACAGCGAAAGGGACAACGCCTGGAACGGCGACACGCCGGCATCGGAGCGCTCATGGCGGAACATCAGGCGCAGCATGTCCGGCAATGCACGCAGCTGGATGAAGCGCGTGCGGACGCTGAAGTACAGGCCGGTGAGCAGGCACAGCACCACCAGGTAGGGGCTCCAGACGACGCCAAGGATCGCGTTGACGATGGATTCGATGTTCATCGGCGGCCCCTCAGAAGAACATGCCCAGGGCGACCTGGGGGCTGATGATGCGGCCGGTGTTGCGGCCGGCCACGCTGAACTCGACGCCGGCGATCAGGCCCAGTGACGGGCTGAAGTGGTACTCCACGGCCGGCGCCAGGGTGACGCTGCGGCTGGCCGGGCGATGCTCGTCGATGCGTTCGAAACCACCGCTGGCGTTGCGCGCGAAACCCCTCAGGCGCTGGCCGGTCTCGCGGCTGGCGGCCACTTCCATCACGCCCACCCAGCGCGGATTGAAGCTGTACTCGGCGCCGACCGACAGGCCCAGCACCGACCCCCGGGAGATGTGCCCCTGGAAGCTGTCGTCGGTGCCGTAGACGCTGGCCCCGGAGATCGCCGTCCGCGACGGCGCAGGCCCGGCGCTAAGCTGGGCACGCCAGCGCAGCGGGCGGTCGTTACCCAGCCAGACCACCTGCTGCACGCCCAATGCGGCAGTGGTGCGCTGCACACCGTCGCCCTGCGCATCGAGCGGATTGCCGGTGATGCGGTCATGGCTGCCGGTGCTGAAGCGCTGCACCAGCGCGACCGAGATGGCCGGACGCGTGCCATCGGCATTGGGCGCCTGCAACAGGTACTGCAGGCGCGCGGTGGTGTCACCGGCACGGAAACCACTGCTGCGCGCGCCGCCCTGTTCGGCACGCGATGCACTGAGATTGACCTGCCCCATCACCCGGTCGCTGAAGCCGTAGATGATCGGTACCACCGTTGCCCATGCGCCGCTGCGTTGCCCACTGCGGCGGCGATGGCCGCCATCGTCGTAATGATCGCGGCTGTCGATCCGCACCAGATAGGGTTCGATGTACCAGTTGCCCTGCGGCAGGCCAGCCGGGTTGGGGGTGATCAGCGGCCCGGTGAAGTTGACGCCGTCCAGGCTGCGTTCTTCGGCCAGCGCCGGCGAGGCTGCAAGCGCGCAAAGCACCAGCAGCGGGGATGCGCGCAGCGCGTGGTGTTGGATTCGATGCATGGAACCACTCCTGTCCGACGTTGGATGGAGGTCCACCGTGCGATGCAGGATGCGGCTCAACAATGAGACAAATTCTAAAAGTGCGTACTCATGCATCAAGCATGCTTGATGCAACCTGATCAGTCGCAATCAACCCATTTCTTGGACTGCACCTGGCGTGCGATCCGCGTGATCATGTCGATGCTCCGAGGGATCTGCGCAAAAAACCCGGCCACGAGGGCCGGGTTTCAGATCAACACGCGATGAAACAGCCGTGTCAATCGCCGCGGCGGCTCGCCCACTGCGCCAGCAGCACCGCCGTGGCCGAGGCCACGTTCAGGCTCTCCACCGCGCCGCTGCCGGGAATCGAGACCTGCAGGTCGCACGCTCCCGCCAGGCTGCGGTCCATGCCCTCGCCTTCGGCGCCCATCACATACACCAGGCGGGCCGGCAGCGAGGTGCGGAACACGTCATCACCGCCCTCCACCAGGGTCGCCGCCAGGCCGAAGCCGGCCGCACGCAGCTGCGTCATCGCCTGGGCGATCACCGGCAGCTGCACCAGCGGCACCGCTTCTGCACCGCCCTCGGCCACGCGCGCGGCGGCACCGGACAGCGCAAGCGTGCTGCCGGCCGGCAGCAGCAGCGCCTTGGCGCCGAAGTGTGCGGCCGAGCGCAGGATCGCACCGAGGTTGTGCGGGTTGCCCACGCCATCAAGCCACAGCGCCAGCGCCGGGCCGTCGCCGACCTGCTCCAGCCACTGCGCCAGCGGCAGCGCCGGTGCGCGCAGCACATCGGCCACCACGCCTTCGTGGTGGGTGGTGCCGGCAAGCTTGTTCAGATCGCCGTCTTCAACCACGCGATACCCCACGCGGTTGGCCACGCACCATTTCAGCAGCGGCTGCAGGCGCGGAATGCGCGCCTCCAGCAGGTACAGCTTGCGCAGCGCCTGTGGCCGCGCTTCGAACGCGGCCAGCACGGCATTCAGGCCGTACAGGCGCAGCTCGTCGCTGCCACCGCGCCCACCACCGCCCGTGGCCGGCACCTCCGGGCGCGGCAACGGCGTTGCGCGCGGCGGACGGGCGGACGGGCGGCGATTGTTCCAGGGGTTGTTCACTTACACACTCTCCTGCTTGCGCTGGCGCCAGAAATCGGCGTTCTTGATGCCCAGGGCATCAGGGTCGAACACCGGATCCAGGCCCAGCTTCTTCTGTCGTTCGTAGTCACGCAGGGCCAGCATCGCCGGCTTCTGGATGATGAGGATGGCAATGATGTTCAGCCAGGCCATCAGGCCGACGCCGATGTCACCCAGCGCCCAGGCCAGGGTCGCATTATGGAACGCGCCGAACACCACCATGCCGATGATGCCCAGGCGCAGCACCAGCACGGTCAGCGGGCGCTTCCTGTTGTGGTTCACATAGCTGAGGTTGGTCTCGGCCATGTAGTAGTACGCCATGATGGTGGTGAAGGCGAAGAAGAAGATGGCGATCGACACGAACGCCGAACCCCAGCCCGGGAGCACCGCTTCCACGCCGGCCTGGGCGTAGCCCGCACCTTCGGGAATGCCGGCCAGGCCCTGGAAGATCGGCGGGGCGCCGGCGCCTGCCGCCGAATACACGTTGTAGGTACCACTGGCCAGGATCAGGAACGCGGTGGCGGTGCACACCATCATGGTGTCGAAGTAGATCGCGAAGGCCTGCACGTAGCCCTGCTTGGCCGGGTGCGAGACTTCCGAGGCGGCCGCTGCATGCGGGCCCGAGCCCTGGCCGGCTTCGTTGGCATAGATGCCACGCTTGATGCCCCACTCCACCGCCAGGCCCATCATCGCGCCGAACGCGGCGTGGGTACCGAAGGCGCTGCTGAAGATGATGTTGAACATCTCCGGCACGCGGTCGTAGTTGATGATCATGATGACGATGGCCATCAGGATGAAACCGGCGGCCATGAACGGCACCACCACTTCGGCGAAGTTGGCGATGCGCTTGACGCCGCCGAAGATCACCACGCCCAGCAGCAGCGCGACCACGATGCCGATGCCCAGCTTCAGCGCCTGCACCGACTCCATGCCGAAGGCCTGGCCATCGAGCGGGCCGCACAGCGCGGTGCCACGGCAGGCGTTGATGATGCTGTCGGCGATGGCGTTGGCCTGCACGCCCGGCATCAGGAAGCCGGCGGCGATGATTGTGGCGATGGCGAAGGCCAGCGCGTACCACTTCAGGCCCATGGCCTTTTCGATGTAGTACGCCGGGCCACCACGGTAGCGGCCTTCGGCGTCCTTGGTCTTGTAGATCTGCGCCAGGGTGCATTCCACGTACGACGTGGACGCGCCGAGGAAGCCCATCACCCACATCCAGAAGATCGCACCAGGGCCGCCGAAGGCGATGGCCGTAGCCACGCCGGCGATGTTGCCGATGCCCATGCGGCCGGCCATCGACATGGCCAGGGCCTGGAACGAGGACACGCCGGCGTCGGATTTCTCACCCTTGACGGTGAGGCGGCACATCTCGAAGAAGCCGCGGATCTGCATGAAGCGCGTGCGCAGGCTGAAGAACAGGCCGGCGCCCAGGCACACGAAGATCAGTGCCTTGCTCCAGATGATGCTGTTGATGAAGTGTACGGTTGCTTCCACGCGCGCTCTCTCCAGTCGGCGGGTTGTAAGGACGTCCCGTCGGCTGGAAGGGACCGGTCGATTCTCCCTGATCGCAGGCCGCTGCGGTAGCGCTGTCTTGTAGAGCCGAGCCCATGCTCGGCTTGGGCCCCCGAGGGCAGCCGAGCATGGGCTCGGCTCTACAGCGGCCAGCCCGCGTGTTCAGGGCAGCTGGGTGCGTACCCGGGCGAAACGGCGAAGGTCGTGCAGCACGCCGCGCTTGTAGACCGCGCAGCGCTCCACGCCCTCCTCCTGGAAGCCGTTCTTCTCCAGCACCCGCGCCGAGCCGAGGTTGAAGTCGACGACCGTGGCCTGCAGCCTGAACAGGCGCAGCTCGTCCATCACCCACGGTGCGAACAGCCCGACCACACGGGTCATCACGCCGTGCCCCCAATAGGCCTGGCCCAGCCAGTAGCCCAGTTCGGCGGTGTGCCCACGCTCGGCCATGCCCTGCTGGGCAGCGACGCTGCCGCAGGCCTGGCCGTCGATCTCGATGGCCAGGTTCAGGGTTCCGGGGGCCAGCACGCGGCCGGCGAGGAAGGCCTCGCCATCGGTGCGCGTGTACGGGTACGGGAAACGGTCGCGCAGGCCGCGCGACACCTCGGGATCGTTGGCGTGGCGCAGCAGCGATTCCAGATCATCCGGGCGCCAGGGGCGCAGCTGGAAGCCGTCGCCTCGAAGTGGGGTCAGAGCCCTTTCCCTTTGGGAAAGGGGTCCGACCCCGTCAGCGAGGGACCCGATCCCGTCGGTGTGCCGGTCAGGCATGGCCGCCCACCGACGGCGATTCCGCTTCCTGCTTCTCCAGCTCGCGCTTCACTGCTTCCGGCGAACGGGTGTACGGGGCAAGCCGCGCGTAGAACGCCGGCACCACGAACAGCGACAGGAAGGTCGAGAGGGTCACACCGAAGATGATCACGATGCCGATCGTGCCACGGCTGGCCGAACCGGGACCACCGGCCACCACCAGCGGAATGGCGCCGACCACGGTGGCGATCGAGGTCATCAGGATCGGGCGCAGGCGCACCATCGCCGATTCAATGATCGCCTCGCGCACGCTGCGCCCATCGTCGCGCAGCTGGTTGGCGAATTCGACGATGAGGATGCCGTTCTTCGCGGCCAGGCCAACCAGCATCACGATGCCGATCTGGCTGAACAGGTTCACCGTACCGCCACTCACCCACAACCCGACCAGCGCGCCGAGCACGCCCAGCGGCACGGTCAGCATGATGGTGAGCGGGTGGATGAAGCTCTCGAACTGCGCGGCCAGCACCAGGTAGACCACCAGCAGGGCCATGGCGAAAGTGAGCAGCACGGCGCCACCGGCGCTCTGGTACTCGCGCGATTCACCCTTCCAGTTCACCTGCGCGTACTGCGGCAGCTCTTCCTGGGCCACGTTCTGCGCCCAGGCAATGGCCTCGCCCAGCGGATAGCCCGGCGCCAGGCCGGCACTGATGGTGATCGAGCGCAGGCGGTTGAAGCGGTTCAGGGTGCCGGCCTCGGCCACTTCGCTCAACGTGACCAGGTTGGACAGCGGCACCAGCTCGCCAGAGGTGGCGCGCACGCGGATCGCGGCCAGGTCGGCCGGGCTGGCGCGACCGTCACGTCCGGCCTGCACCAGCACGTCGTACTCCTCGCCATTGTCGACGAAGGTGGTGACGCGGCGCGAGCCCATCATGGTTTCCAGCGCCGAGCCGATCGCGGTGACCGGCACGCCGAGATCGGCCGCACGCTGGCGGTCGATGTTGACCCGCATCTGCGGCCGGGTTTCCTTGTAGTCCGAGTCGGGGCCGACCAGGCCGGGGTTGTCGGCCATGCGCAGCAGGATGCGGTCGCGCCACTGCGCGATCTCCGCGTACTCCGGCCCACCCAGCACGATCTGGAACGGCTGCCCGCCGCTGCGCACCAGGCCGCCACCGACCTGGGTACGCACACGCACGCCGCGGATGGTGTCCAGTTCCTTCTGCAGTTCGTTGGCCACGTCCGGCGTGGCCTCGCTGCGCTGGCGCCACGGCTGCAGGAAGATGCTGACGCGGCCGGTGTGCATTTCCTCGCTGGCACCGAAGCCACCGGGCACGCGCGGGTTGGCACGCACGATCGGCTTGTCCGGGCCGACATGCGGGGCCAGCAGCGCCTCCACCTGCTGCACCTGCTGCACGGTGTAGTCGTAGCCGGCACCTTCCGGGCCGTCGATCATGATCTGGAACGAACCGCGGTCTTCGGCCGGCGCCAGTTCCGAGGGCAGCAGCTTGAGCAGGCCCCAGCTGGCGACCAGCGCGGCCAGCATCACCAGCAGGTAGATCCAGGTGCGGTCGACGTGGTGATCGAGCACCCGCCCATAGGCACCCGCGAGGCGTTCCAGGTTGCGGTTGATGAAGCCGTGCAGGCCACGTGGCGCCTGCCCGGTGTGCGGCTTGAGCAGCTTGGAGGCCATCATCGGCGTCAGTGTGAGCGCCACGAATGCGGACAACGCCACGGCGGCGGCCAGCGCCACTGCCAGTTCGCGGAACAGGCGCCCGGTGTTGCCTTCCAGGAAGCCGACCGGCAGGAACACTGCCACCAGCACGGCGGTGGTGGCGATCACCGCGAAGGCGACCTGCGCGGTGCCGCGCTTGGAGGCCACCAGCGGTGGCTCACCCAGGTCGATGCGGCGCTGCACGTTCTCCACCACCACGATCGCATCGTCCACCACCAGGCCGATGCACAGCACCAGCGCCAGCAGGGTCAGCAGGTTGATCGAGAAATCGAACGCATACAGCGCGATGAACGCCGCGACCAGGCAGACCGGCACCGTCACCGCCGGGATCAACGCGGCGCGGAAACTGCCGAGGAACAGCCAGATCACCGCCAGCACCAGGATCATCGCTTCCACCAGCGTGGCGTAGACGCGGTCCACCGCCGCTTCGATGAAGGTGGTGTTGTCGAAGGCGACGAAGATCTGCGTGCCCTTGGGCAGGGTCAGCGCCACCCGCTCGGCTTCAGCGCGCGCGGTACGCGCCACGTCCAGCGAGTTGGCCGTGGAGGTCTTGACGATGCCCAGGCCGATGCCCGGTTCGCCGTTGCTGCGGTAGTACGCGCGGCGTTCGGCCGAGGCCAGCTCGATCTTCGCCACGTCGCCCATGCGCACCACGTAACCGTCGCGGCCCTTGCCCAGCGGGATGGTCGCGAAGTCTTCGGGCTTGATGTAGTTGCGCTCAACGCGCAGGGTGAAATCACGGTCGGTCGACTCGATGCGGCCGGCCGGCAGCTCCACGTTCTCGTTGCGCAGCGCGGTTTCCACGTCGCCGGTGGTCAGCCCGCGTGCGGCCAGCTGGTCCCGGTCCAGCCAGATCCGCATCGCATAGCGCTGGCGGCCGCCGATGCGGACCTGGGCCACGCCATCGAGGCTGGAAAAGCGATCGACCACGTAACGGTCGGCGTAGTCGCTCAGCTCCAGCGTGTCCATGGTCGAGGAGACCATGTTGAACCAGATGATGGGGTCGGCATCGCTTTCGACCTTGGCGATCTCCGGTGGCCGCGCCTCTTCCGGCATGCGGTCGGCCACGCGGCTGACCGCATCGCGCACGTCGTTGGCCGCCGCTTCGATATCGCGGTTGGAGGTGAACTCGATGCTGACCTGCGAGCGGCCGTTGGTGCTGCGCGCATTGATCGTATCGATGCCTTCGATGCCGGCCAGCGCATCTTCCAGCACCTGGGTGATGCGGCTTTCAATGACCGCCGCCGAGGCGCCGGTGTAGTCCACCGAGACCGAGACGATCGGCGGGTCGATGGCCGGCAGTTCGCGCAGGGTCAGGCGGGTGAAGGACATCACGCCCAGCACCAGCAGCAACAGGCTCATCACCACGGCGAACACCGGCCGCTGGATGGAGATGTCGGACAGCTTCATCCGCCGTGGCCCTCGGCCGCGGCCGGCGCAGCGTCTTCAGCGGGCTTTGCACCACTGGCGGGCGCTGCGTCCTTGGCGGCAACCTTCAGGCCCGGACGCAGCTTGCCGGTGCCATCGACCACGATGCGCTGGCCCGCTTCCAGACCCTGCCTGATCTCGACCACGCCGGCACGGCGCGCGCCGGTCACCACGTCCACACGCTCGACGCTGTCGTCAGCCTTGATGCGGTACACGAAGGTATCGCGACCGACCTGCACCACGGCGATTTCCGGAATCACCAGCGCCGGGCGCTCGGGGCGGAACAGGCGCACGTCCAGCAGCATGCCAGGACGCAGCGCATGGTCGCCGTTGGCAAAGTCGGCGCGCACGGTCACGGCACGGGTGGCCGGGTCGATGCGCGCATCGATGGTGCTGACCACGCCCTCGAAGGTGCGGCCCGGCCAGGCCACGCTGGTGGCGCTGACCTTGTCACCGACGCCCAGCGCAGCCAGTTCCACTTCAGGCACCTGGAAATCGATGTGCATGTGCTCGATGTCATCGAGCGTGGCGATGACCGTGGTCGGGGTCACCAGCGAGCCAGGGCTGACCTGGCGGATGCCGAGCACGCCGGCGAACGGCGCGCGCACACGGCGATCACCGATGTCTGCCTGCATCTGCATCACGCGCGCTTCGGCGGCATCGCGGATCGACTTCTGCGTATCCAGCGTGGCGCTGGACACCAGCCGCTGGGCGGCCAGCTCGCGCTGGCGCTTGTACAGCTGATCGGCTTCATGGAAGGTCGCCTGCGCCTGCACCAGTGCGGCCTCCTGGGCCTGCCCACGCAGGGTCACGATCGGCGCACCGGCAGCAATGTGCTGGCCGCTTTCGAAATGCACTTTCTCGACGATTTCGCTGACCTTGGCGGTCACGCTGATCGATTCGCGCGCCTTGGCCGTGCCAAGCGCCTGCAGGGTGTCGCTCCACTGACGGGACTGCACGACCTGCGCAGTGACCGGCACCGCTTCTCCCTGCCGACGCGCGGCGGCCTCCTGTTTGCCTGCGCACCCGGCCAGCACGGCCAGGCTGAGGCCAAGGGCCAGGGTCGAAGCGATACGAGCCAACATGAACGGTCCAAATTGATCCACGGCCGCCGAGTGTAGGCAAGTGCCCCTGAAAGCGGTATGTGCCAAGCGTTTACCGGCGTGGAACCAGGGCTGCGATAGCGCCTTGAACCCATTCCGTGCAAGGCTGCCATGGGCAGTGTCGGCGTGTATCGGGGTGTATCCCGTCGTGCACCACCGGGTCAGTCATCGTAGAGTCGAAGCTGCCCGACGGAGGGCGTCGGGCGGGGACGGATCCTGGCGGGGATCCGGCCCCGTTTTTTTTTTACACCCGGCGGATCAATACCGGTAGTTCAGCTTCATCCACACGCTGCGCCCCGGCTCGTTGATGCGCACCGGGTCGGCCGGGAACCCGAAGTCGGCGCTGCCGGCCAGGTTCAGGTGCTCGCTGTAGGCGCGGTCGAACAGGTTGTCGACGCCTGCGCTGAGCTGCAGCTGCGAACCGAAACGGTACGCCGCGTTGAGCGCGAAGGTGGCAAAGCCCGCGCTCGGCCCGAGATCCTGCGCGACCACGTTGCCCTGGCCATCTGCGACACGATGCTGGTGGGTCACCGCGCGCAGCAGCGCACCGGCGCTCCAGCGCTGGCCTTCCCAGTTCGCACTCAGGCGCGCTTCCAACGGCGGCATCTGCGGCAGCGGACGCTGCTGGTCGCGGTTCTCGCCCCAGGCATAGGCCAGCGTGCCACCCAGCTTCCACTGTTCGGCCACGCTCACTTCCAGCCCCGCCTCGGCACCGGCGATGCGCGCATCGACGTTGCTGGCCTGGCTTATCCCCATCGCGCCGCTGCGGTGGTAGGTGAACAGGATGTAGTCCTGGATCTGCCCGGCGTACGCCGAGACCCAGGCCTGCACGCGCGGTCCCTTGTACTGCAGGCCAGCGTCGAGCTGGGTGGTGCGCTCGGGCTGGATGCCGGCAAACGCGTTCACCGCATCGGCCGGGCCGTGGTCGGGCGAGAACAGCTCCCAGTAGTCGGGCATGCGTTCACTGTGGCCGAGGCCGGCGTACCAGGTCAGGCCGTCGGCCAGGTCCTGCTCGTAGCGCAGGAAGCCACTGCCGAGCCATTCCTTGCGACGCTGGCCCGCAGTCGGATTGGGCATGTTGCCCATCATTCCGCGGAGCGACTGCCGCTCGTCGCGCACGCTGGCGCGATCGATGCGCAGGCCGCTGATCCAACGCTGATCGGTGCCGGCGCCGAGGGTCAACTCGGTGAACACGCCATTGCGGCGGAAGTGGGCATCGGTCTCCCACGCCACCTGGCGATAGGTGCCGCGGCCCATGCCCATGCGCCCACGATGGCGGCTGTCTTCGCCGTCCACGCCCGCCACCAGCTGCACGTCCTGCCAGCGCCACTCGGAACTGACCCGGCCGCCCTGGGTACGGCGATCCACGTTCGAAGCCATCGGCATCGGCATCGTGCTGTTCGGGTTCGGCGCACGCAGCGTATAGTTGTCCATCACGTGATCGGCCTCGTTGTAGTACACGTTGGCCTGCACCGTGTCCCACGCACCCGGCAGGTTGCGCTTCTCGAAGCGCGCGGCATAGCTGGTGCGTTCGAACGCGGCCCCGTCCATGCCGCGTCCCGCATAGCGTGCGATCGCATCTCCGGCACCGGCAGAAATTTCCAGCAGCGTGTCGGCATCCGGCGTCCAGCCGATCGCCACGTCACCGTTCCACTTGCGCCACTTCGATGGCACCACATCGCCGTGGCCGTCCTTGTAGTCATCGGCTTCGGAACGGTTGCCACTGGCGCGCACATAGCCGGTCGGGTTGCCCAGGGTCAGGTCGAGCACCTGGTCGTTGCGGTTGCGCGAACCGACCAGCGCACTGGCATCGGCACGCAGGCCCGGCTCTTCGAAGCGCGGTGTATCGCGCTCGAAGCGTACGGTGCCAGCCGAGGCACCGGCGCCCCAGCGCACGCTCTGCGGGCCCTTGATGATGGTCAGCCGGTCGAAGCTTTCCGGCGCGATGTAGGACAGCGGATTGTCCATGCGCGACGGGCAGGCACCGATCAGGTTGCCGTCATTGCTGAGGATGTTCAGGCGCGAACCGAACATGCCGCGCAGCACCGGGTCACCGTTGGTGCCGCCGTTGCGGATGGCGGAGAAACCGGGAACGGTCTTCAGGTAATCGGCGCCATCACTGGCGGGTACAGGCTGCCGCGGCAGGCGTGGGTCGGTCACCCAGTGCAGTGGCGAGGACGGTGCGGCAGCGGTGACCACCAGGGTGTCGAGGGTACGCGCCTCTTCGGCGGGCGCAGCATGGGCGAGCGTTGCAGCTGCGGCCAGGCCAAGGGCAACCGGCAGGCGCGCACAGGCGCCCGCGGGGCGGGAAGTCATTTTCATCGGAACAGCTCCAAGGTACGCACGCGCGCACGGCGCCCGGTCAGGCGTCGTGCGGCAGATTCGACAGGGACATCAGCGAACGATGGAGAAAGGCGGCGGCCCACGCGCGGCATGCGCCGGCCAGCACAGCGCGGGCAGCACCTGCCGCGACCAGGGGAACACCAGCCGCGGCCGCCACAACAGCGGCAACAGCAGCACCAGCACGGCCAGCCACGGCAGCAGGCGCATCGCCAGCACGCAGTATTCGCAGGCTTCGCCGTGCATGGCGTGGGGATCGGCCGGTGGGGTCGGATCCCTCTGCCCATGCAGAGGGCTCTGACCCAATCCGGCACCATCATGCTGCATGTGCGCGTGGTCCATGCCGGCCATCGCAGCGTGGTCCATCGGCTGCGCCTGCAGCGCGCGGCTGACCAGCGGCGCAAGCACCATCAGCAGCGTCGCCAGGACGGCAAGCTGGAGCAGAAGGCGCTGCGGGCGGGACAGCCGGGTCATCCCGCTAGTGTAGAGCCGGGTCCAGGGTTCCCCGTGCGACGAACCGTCGCAGGAGGGGGTTTATCGGCAGGGCTGCGCCCTGCACCTGCAGAGGCCACGTCCACGGCAAGAGCCGAAGCAACAGCAAAAGCAAAAGCTGGCTTCCTGTTGAATGGCGGGGCGGGTCCGGTTGCGGGAGACGCCGTAAACCCATCCATGGGGGCTTGGCCGCGGCATCCATGCCGCGGACACTCCCGCAACCGGACCCACCCCGCCTTCGACAGTTTCCTGCGGTCTGTTGGAACGGCTTTGGGGTCAGATCCGTTTTCCGAAGGAAAACGGATCTGACCCCAGATGCATTTCGACATCTGACAGCTTTCATCCACGCATGGCGTGGATCTACCGTGTCGACCAAGGTCGACACCTACCGACAGCCACCGGGATCTGTCAGAGGTGGGGCGGTGTCGGAGTGCGGGGTGTCAGCCGCATGGATGCGGCTGCCAAGCTTACAGGGACGTACTTGCAGCGTCCCCGCACTCCGACACCGCCCCGCCAACCCACGGAATGCCGCTTCTGCTGTTGCTGTTGCTTGAATGATTCGGC
The DNA here is from genome assembly GCF_049384325.1 of Stenotrophomonas sp. CASM114. Classification (NCBI taxonomy): domain Bacteria; kingdom Pseudomonadati; phylum Pseudomonadota; class Gammaproteobacteria; order Lysobacterales; family Lysobacteraceae; genus Stenotrophomonas; species Stenotrophomonas sp. CASM114. Next base: position 131,357 of record NZ_JBMRGJ010000009.1, read on the forward strand.
GGGTGCAGGGCTGCAAGCCCTGCTCGACCAACCTCACACCGTGATGGTCTGGGTCAGTGATTCCCAGGTCGGTGGCACCGGCCACGCGGCCGCCTGGTTGCCATCCAGCACCCGCCGCAGGTCGCGCGGATCGATCTGCGGTGCCAGCACATGCACCAGCTCCAGCGCGTAATCACGCAGCACGCGGTCGCGCGGCAGCACCGCCCAGGCGATGCACTCGCTGATCGGGTCCGGCGCCGGCCACGACCTCAGGTCTTCGTCGTTGGAACTGACCGCCATTTCGGCCAGCAGGCCCACGCCCAGGCCGGTACGCACATAGGTCTTGATCAGATCGGCATCCAGCGCGGTCAGCGCCAGATCCGGCACCAGCCCGTTGGCGGCAAACGCACGCTGCAGCGACGAATTCGGGCGGGTCGAGGATTCGTAGCTGATCAATGGTTGCCGGGCCAGCGCGGCCAGGTCCGGTGCACGCCCGGCGCGGTCCAGCGGGTGGCCCTTGGGCACCACCACCAGGCGTCGCCAGCGGAACAGTGGCACCGCGATGCCATCGGTGGGCTCCCCCCCAGCGGTGCTGATGATGGCGATATCCGCGTCACCCTGGTTCAAGCGATCCAGCGCGTCGGCTTCACCGGCCTGCTGCAGGTGCACGCTGACCTGCGGGTAAGCCTGCTTGATCGCCGCCACCGCCGGCGGCAGCACGAAGCGCGCCTGGGTGTGGGTCGTGGTCAGGATCAGCTGGCCCTGGCTCTCGCGCCGCTGGTTGGCCGCGTAGGTGCGGATGTTGTTGGCCTCGGCCAGCACGGCGCGGGCGCGGGCGATCACCTCGGTCCCGGCCGGGGTGACCGACTCCAGGCTGCGGCCCTTGCGCACGAACAACAGGAAACCCAGCTCGTCCTCCAGCTGCTTGAGCTGCTTGGACAAGCCGGGCTGGGTGGCGTGCACGCGCGAGGCGGCCAGCGTGATGTTCAGCTCGGCGTCGGCGATGGCAACCAGGTAGCGCAGCTGGGTCAGCGTCATGGGCAGGCAGGCGGCGTGGGGCGGAGGTCCACTCTAGGGTCAATTGCCGTCACCAGCTTATAACCAAAGGTTGTTTAAGAAAGGTATCTGGTCATTTCCGGGCGTCATATGCCGGCGCTACGGTCAGCCGGCAGCCGCTGGCCTGAACGGCCAGCCCTCCCCCCTTCGCCCGCCGAAGCCCGGCGCGGCCCCGTTTCCGGAGCGCTTCCATGGCCCTGTACGACTCCATCCTCGACACCGTCGGCAACACCCCCATCGTCAAGCTGCAGCGTCTGGCACCGCCGCAGGTCAGCGTTTACGCCAAGGTCGAGTCGTTCAATCCGGGCGGCTCGGTCAAGGACCGCCTGGCTTTGGCGATCATCCTCGACGCTGAAGCGCGTGGCCTGCTCAAGCCGGGCGACACCATCGTGGAGGCCACCTCGGGCAATACCGGCGTGGCCCTGGCGATGGTCGCCGCAGCGCGCGGCTACAAGTTCGTGGCGACCATGGTCGAGACCTTCTCGGTCGAGCGCCGCAAGCTGATGCGTGCCTATGGTGCCAAGGTGATCCTGACCCCGGCTGCCGAACGCGGCAGCGGCATGGTGCGCAAGGCAGCCGAACTGGCCGAACAGCACGGTTGGTTCCTGGCCAGCCAGTTCGCCAACCCGGCCAACCCGGCCTATCACCGCAACACCACCGCCGCGGAAATCCTGCGCGACTTCGCCGGCAAGCGGCTGGACTATTTCGTCAGCGGCTGGGGCACCGGCGGCACGCTCACTGGTGTGGGCGAAGTGCTGAAGGTCGCGCGCCCGCAGACCCGCATCATCGCCACCGAGCCGGCCGGCGCCGCCCTGCTCAAGGGCGATGACTGGAAGCCGCACAAGATCCAGGGTTGGACCCCGGACTTCGTGCCGGACGTGCTCAACCGCGATGTGGTGGACGAACTGGTCTCGGTCGAAGATGACCGCGCGATCGCCACCGCGCGCCGCCTGGCCGCCGAGGAAGGCATCTTCGTCGGCATCTCTGCCGGTGCCACCGTGGCCAGCGCGCTGGACGTGGCTGCCCGCGCCGAACCCGGCGCGGTGATCCTGGCGATGCTGCCGGACACCGGTGAACGCTATTTCTCCACGCCGCTGTTCGCCGATGTCAACGAAGGCTCCGACGACGACTGGCTGGCCGGCCTGCCGTGACACCCGGGGTCAGGGTTTTTTCGCGCGGAAAAGGATCTGACCCATCCTGTTACATGCCCGGGGCCGGATCCCTTTTCCGCAGGGGAAGGGCTCCGACCCCGTTCTGCTTCAGCCTGCGTGAAGGCGTCGCCCGCCATCGTGCGTCAAGGCCGTCGGATCGCAGCGCGTGAGACGGTCATGACGCAGTATCGATGCCCTGTCCCCTACCGTGGGAACAGCCGGCGCAGATGCTGCGCGGATCACCTCACAGGCAGGAGACGGACGCATGAAGATCGAGGTTTGGCAGGGTGACATCACGACCCTGGCGGTGGATGCGATCGTCAACGCGGCCAACGAAACACTGCTCGGTGGCGGCGGTGTCGACGGCGCGATCCATCGCGCGGCCGGCCCCGCATTGCTGGCCGAGTGCGCGCAGTTGCCGGAGCTGCGCCCGGGCGTGCGTTGCCCGACGGGCGAAGTGCGCGCCACCAGCGCCCATGCGCTGCCGGCGCGCCATGTACTGCACACGGTGGGCCCGGTCTGGCATGACGGCCAGCGCGACGAACCGGCGCTGCTTGCCAACTGCTACTGGAAGTCGCTGCAGCTGGCCGAGTCGCTGGGCGTGCAGTCGATCGCGTTCCCGGCGATCAGCTGCGGTGTCTATGGCTATCCGCTGTACCAGGCGGCGCAGATCGCAGTGACCGAAACACTGGCGTGGCAGCGCAGCCATGCGCAACCGATGCGCATCGTGCTGGTGGCGTTCAATACCGCTACGGCCAAGGCCTACCAGCAGGCGTTGAGCGCCGCCGGGCAAAGCGCGGACAGCGAACCGCGCGGGTCGATGCTGCCGCCCCTGGGCGATGCGGGTTTTGCCGCCGCGCACTGAATCCCGGTGCGCGACGTAAAGAAAAAGGCCGGGCAGTGCCCGGCCTTTTCCGTTGCACCGTTGTGCTCAGCCACGCATGGCGTGGGTCACGCTCAACGGCTGGCAGCTTCCACCGCGGCGGCGTCATCGGCCACGGCGGCTGCGTCGGCTGCGGCGCGTGCCGCCGAGGCCGCAGCCCCATCGGCGCTGGCGCCATCCACCTGCACGCGCACTTCCACCATGCCCGCGCCATTGTTCAGGCTGGACACGTCGACCGTGTAATGACCGGCCGGCAGGGTCTCTTCCAGGCGCGAATTGGTGCCGTTGCCACCATCGTCGTCGGTCAGCTCGACATCGCCGCCGACCACGCGCAGTACGGTATCAACCTGGCTGGAAATCGCATCCAGGCGCACATCGGCCGGGCGGTCCAGCGACAGCAGGAAGCGGCGACGGCCATCGTTGTCGAGCATCGTGTACACGCTGCCCGACTTCGGCAGCGCCGTGCCATCGCGCTCGACCAGATTGCCGGGCAGCTCGATGCGGTTGGCCGACAGGGTGAACATGCCGCTGACGCCGTCGCCGAGGCCGCGCGCGGTCAGGGTGTACTTGCCCGGCTTCAGTGACAGGGTCAGGCGCGAGTTGGTGCTGTCGCCGCCATCGTCATTCTCTGCATCCACGCCCTGGCCCGACAGCTTCAGCACCGGATCGAAGACATCCGACACCAGGCGGATCTCGTACAGGCCGGCCTTGTCCACCTGCAGGGTGTAGTCCTGGGAACCACCGGCCAGCATGTCGACGATCTCGCCGCTGCCCGCCAGCGGCTTGCCGTCGTACGGCACCAGCTTCTCGGCGCGCAGGCGGTAAGGACCGTAGTCGGTCGAGCCGTTGGCGTTGACCGCCACCTGGTAGGTGCCGCCACCGTTGGCACGGAAGGCCACCGAGACGTCGCCTTCGCGCTCGTAGCCGGTGTTGCTGCTGGCCACCAGGCTGCCGTTGTTGAACACGGCGATCGAGCCGCTCAGCGAACCGGTCAGCTTCAGCCCGACCAGCTGCTTGTCTTCCAGCTTGATCTGGTAGAGCTGGTGGTGGCTGCCGTCGTTGTAGTTGATGCCGCTGCGCGAGGTGATCTCGCCGGATACCGGCTTGTCGAAATCGAGTGACGCGGCCTTGCCCGCGTCCGCGCCGCCGCCGATGCGGTTGCAACCGCTGGCGACCAGGACCGTGGCAACGGCCAGTGTGATTGCTGCCAAACGCATGTTGTTTCTCCTTGGCCTTCCATGTGGTTCCCGCATACCGGCCAGGCACGCGGGGGCGGAAAAGATACCCGCAAAAGCAAACGCCGGCGTGATGCCGGCGCTGCCTTGTTCATCCGGCGATGGGACGGATCAACCGTTCCACTTGCCCAGCGCGGCCAGGCCATTGTCCTTGGCGCGCTCGTACACCGTCTTCTGGGCAGCAGCGTAGTTGCCCTTCATGTCCCTGGCCCACAGCTTCAGCGCGGCCTGCTGCATGGCGCGGCCGTAGGAGAAGCTCAGCGGCCACGGCAGGTTGCCCAGCTGGTTCATCGCGTTCAGGTGCTCGGTGGACTGCTCGTCGCTCTGGCCACCGGACAGGAACACCACGCCCGGCAGGATCGCCGGCACGGTGCTCTTCAGGCACATCACGGTCGACTCGGCCACTTCCTCGACATCGGCCTGCTCTTCACAGTCCTTGCCGGAGATGACCATCGAGGCCTTCAGGATGGTGCCTTCCAGCAGCACGTTCTGCTGGTACAGCGCGTCGAACAGCGAGCGCAGGGTGGCTTCGGTGACTTCGTAGCAGGTTTCGATGTCGTGGTCGCCGTCCATGATCACTTCCGGCTCGACCATCGGCACCAGGCCGCATTCCTGGCACAGCGCTGCATAGCGGGCCAGCGCATGGGCGTTGGACTCGATGCAGGTGCCCGACGGGATGCTCTCGCCGATGTTGATGACCGCACGCCACTTGGCGAAGCGCGCGCCCAGCTTGTAATACTCCTGCAGGCGCTCGCGCAGGCCGTCGAGGCCTTCGGTCACCAGCTCGCCCGGGCAGCCGGCCAGCGGGTGCGCCCCCTTGTCCACCTTGATGCCCGGAATCATGCCGTGGTCGGCCATGTACTTGGCGAACGGCACGCCGTCCTTGGTCGACTGGCGGATGGTCTCGTCGTACAGGATGGCACCGGAAATGTGCTCGTTGAGCTTCGGCGTGGTCAGCAGCAGCTCGCGGTAGGCGCGACGGTTCTCCTCGGTGTTCTCGATACCGACGCCGGCGAAACGCTTGGCAATGGTAGCGGTGGATTCGTCGATCGCGATGATGCCCTTGCCCGGGGCGACCATGGCCTGGGCGGTTTCAGCCAGCTGTTCGATGCTCATGTATTTCCTGTGGCGGGTGCGGGAAAAACGTAAGTATAGCCCTGCTGCCCGTTGCCTCGCCGTGGAGGACAGGATGGAAACGCTTCCACGTCTACGCAGGACAAAGGATGTCCTGCGGCATGGGGTCAGAGCCCCTTCGGGGATCTGACCCCTGGTCAGTACGGGGTCGAATCCCCGCAGGAGGCTCTGACCCCGGATCGGCAGCGCCGACCCGACCGTCAGGGCTTACAGATCGCCCAGGCCGATGGCGCGACCGTCTTCGCCCACTTCCAGCAGGCGCAGGGTGTTGGTGGCACCGTGGGTTTCCATGTGCTCGCCGCTGGTAAACACAACGCGGTCACCGGCCTGCAGCAGTTCCGATTCGACCAGCAGGCGGATGCTGCCGCGCGCCGCTTCGCGCGGGGTCAGGCCGCGGCTGTCGAAGTTGATCGGGAACACATCGCGCATCAGCGCCATCTGGCGACGCGCACCGTCATGGCGGGTGACCGCGAACACCGGCGCCTTGGCGCGGAAACGCGACAGGTAACGCGCGGTGCCGCCGGATTCGGTCATGGCCACGATCGCGCGCACGCCCACATGCTGCGACAGGAACATGGTGGCCATGGCAATTGCCTGGTCGGCACGTTCCAGGTTGCGCGGCGAGGCGTTGAAATCGGTCTCGGTCTGGAACTGGCGCTCGGCACCCAGGCAGATGCGTGCCATCGCTTCCACCGCCTTGACCGGGTAGGCACCGGCGGCGGTTTCCGCCGACAGCATCACCGCGTCGGTACCGTCGATGACCGAGTTGGCGACGTCCAGCACTTCGGCGCGGGTCGGGATCGGGCTTTCCACCATCGACTGCAGCATCTGCGTGGCGGTGATCACCACCTTGTTCTGCGCCAGCGAGGCCTTGATGATCTTCTTCTGCAGGCCTGGCAGCTCGGCATCGCCGATTTCCACGCCAAGGTCGCCACGGGCAACCATCACCACGTCGCTGGCCTCGACGATTTCTTCCAGGTTCTCGATCGCCTCGGTGCGCTCGATCTTCGACACCAGCGCGGCATCACAGCCGTGCGAGCGGGCGATGTCGCGCGCGTCGTTCATGTCCTGTGCGTTGCGGCAGAACGACACGGCGATGAAGTCGACGCCGATCTTGGCGACGATGCCGATCAGTTCCTTGTCACGCTCGGTCAGGGCACCCAGCGACAGGCCGCCGCCCTGCTTGTTCAGGCCCTTGCGGTCGGACAACACACCGTCGTTGAGCACGGTGTTGACGATGCGGTCGCCCTGCACTTCCACCACCTGCAGCTGCATCAGGCCGTCGTCGAGCAGCAGCACGTCACCCGGGCCCACGTCCTGCGGCAGGCCGAGGTAGCTGACGCCCACCTGGCTGGCATTGCCGGGCCCGGCGTTCTCGCTGGCGATCAGGTCGAAGCGGTCACCCGCCTTCAGCTGCACCTTGCCTTCGGCGAAGCGCTCGATGCGGATCTTCGGGCCCGGCAGGTCGGCCAGGATGCCCACTTCCACGCCCACCCGGGCCGACGCGGCGCGCACTTCGGCGGCGCGCTTGGCCTGGCCGGACGGATCGCCATGGCTGAAATTGAGGCGCACCACGTTGACGCCGGCGCGGAACAGATCCTCCAGCACGCCCGGCGGGTCAGTGGCCGGACCGAGGGTGGCAAGGATCTTGGTGCGACGCTGACGCTCGAACATGGTGGATGGGCCTCTCCCGTTAAAGAACGGAAATTAGCACATCCTTCACGCCGCATGTATACGGTTACAGCCTTGTGCCGCCTGACTCCGCGGGTCATCGAACGGACATCATGCGGACATACGGTGGCGCAGGACGTTCTGCAGCGCCGAGCCCATGCCCGGCCGGGCATGCGCCAGAGCAGCCGGGCATCGGCCCGGCGCTACAGGAAGCTAGGCCAGCAGCGTTTCCAGCTGCGCCGGTTCGCGTGCCAGCTGGCCAGCGCCGGCCGCAGTGAGTTCCGCCTCACCACCAAAGCCCCACAGCACACCCACGCTGCGCAGGCCATGGTGACGCGCGCCTTCGATGTCCATGCGGCGGTCGCCGATCATCCAGCACTGTGCGGGCTGCACCTGCAGCCGGCGCAGAGCTTCCCCGACCAGCTCCGGCTTGTGGCTGCGCGAGCCATCCAGGGTCGAACCGATGATCTCCTCGAACAGCCCGCCAAACGGCAGGTGCGCAAGGATGCGGCGCGCATGCGGCTCGTTCTTGGCGGTGACCACCGCCAGGCGGTGGCCACGGCCATGCAGCGTGCGCAGCGTGTCTTCCACCTGCGGGTACACCGTGTGTTCGCGCCAGCCTTCGACGTCGAAGCGCTCACGGTAGTAGCCCACCGCCTGTTCCACCCGTGCCGGTTCGACGAACAGCGGCGCGAAGGTGGTGCGCAGCGACGGACCGATCCAGCCCAGCAGCGTCTCCTGCGGCGGCACCGGATGGCCCATCTTCTGCAGCGCATAGGCGATGCAGGCGGTGATGCCCACCTGCGAATCGATCAGCGTGCCGTCGAGGTCGAAGAACAGGACATCCCTGCTACGGTCGGCACTCATGCGCCGCGCGCGTCGAGCGCGGCGACGGCCGGCAGGGTCTTGCCTTCCAGGAACTCCAGGAACGCACCACCGCCAGTGGAGATGTAGCTGACCTGCCCGGCGATATCGAACTTGTCGACCGCCGCCAGGGTGTCGCCACCGCCCGCGATGGAGAATGCCGGCGAGCTGGCGATGGCGCGGGCCAGCGCTTCGGTGCCCTTGCTGAAGGCTTCGAACTCGAACACGCCGACCGGGCCGTTCCAGACCACGGTGCCGGCCTTTCCGATCAGCTGCGCGTACTGCGCAGCGGTCTGCGGGCCAATATCCAGGATCAGGTCGTCCTCGGCGACGGCGTCGACCGCCTTCACTTCGGCAACAGCGTCCGGCATGAACTGCTTGGCGGTGACCACGTCGACCGGCAGCGGGATGTCGGCGCCACGCGCCTTGGCATCGGCCACGATCTTCTTCGCGGTGTCCAGCAGGTCCGGCTCATACAGCGACTTGCCGACCTTGTAGCCGGCGGCAGCGATGAAGGTGTTGGCGATGCCACCACCAACGATCAGCTGGTCGACCTTGCCGACCAGGTTGGCCAGCAGTTCCAGCTTGGTGCTGACCTTGCTGCCGGCAACGATGGCCAGCAGCGGCTTGGCCGGTGCGTCCAGCGCCTGCGCCAGCGCGTCCAGCTCGGCCATCAGCAGCGGGCCACCGGCCGCGACCGGGGCGAAGCGGATGACGCCATGGGTCGAGGCCTGCGCGCGGTGTGCGGTACCAAAGGCATCCATCACGAACACGTCGCACAGGGCGGCGTACTTCTTCGACAGGGCCTCGTCGTCCTTGCCCTCGCCGACATTCATGCGGCAGTTTTCCAGCAGCACCAGCTGGCCCGGCTGCACGTCGACGCCGTCGACCCAGTCACGCACCAGCGGAACCTCGCGGCCGAGCAGCTCGGACAGGCGCTGGGCGACCGGCGCCAGCGACTCCGCTTCGCTCCACACGCCTTCCTTCGGGCGCCCCAGGTGCGAGGTGACCATCACCGCCGCGCCCTGCTCCAGCGCGCGCTTGAGCGTCGGCAGCGAAGCGGTGATGCGCTGTTCGGAGGTGATGCGGCCATTCTCGATCGGCACGTTCAGATCCTGGCGGATCAGCACGCGCTTGCCGGAGAGGTCGAGGTCGGTCATGCGGACGATGGACATGGGCAACTCTTTGGCTCAGGGACGGGATGCCGGGCTACGGCAGGCGGCCATTGTATCGGGTGGCGATGCCTGCGGCAGGCAGAGGCGTACGGCAACAGCGAACTGCAACAGCCAAAGCGCTGGCGCATCTTGGTGCTGAGGGTGAGCCGGGGTGCTGTGGGGTGGCAGGGGACGCCGTAAACCCGTCCATGGGGGCTTGGTCGCCGCATCCATGCGGCTCACACCCCTGCCACCGCACACCATCCCGGCCTCGACAGGTTCATGAGGCGGAGCGGATGGCAAAGGCAGGAGCAAGAGCGGTTTCTGATGTCGGAGAAACCAATGTAGAGCCGAGCCCATGCTCGGCTGGGTCTACCGCGAGCAGCAGCCGAGCGTGGGCTCGGCTCTACAAAGAGCGCCCAGCCAAGCAGCTTTTGCTCTTCTTTTTTTCTTTCCGTGGGTGGACGCACACGGAAACTGTCAGAGGCCGGGCGGGTGGGGTGGGCAGGGGGATCCGCGCCATTG
>NZ_JBMRGJ010000010.1:0-140510 GCF_049384325.1 Stenotrophomonas sp. CASM114
CCCAGAAAACCAGCTTTCAGCGACCAACCCAAACCCACCACGGAGGGGCTCCGCCGTTCGCCGACCTCCGCCGAAGGCGCGCTTTCCACGGAAGAAATAATTTTCAGAGGACGTGTCGATTCCCAGCCCCCTGGTTCGTTGTACCCAATGAAGGGCACGCACCACGCGTCCCCACGGGAGACCGCAATGAAAGTGATGGTGATCGTGAAGGCCAACGCCGACTCCGAAGCCGGCCGCATGCCCAGCGAACAGGAATTGTCCGAAATGGGCGCCTTCAACGAACAACTGGTGGCCGCCGGCATCATGCTGGCCGGTGAAGGCCTGCACGCCACCCAGCGCGGCCGTCGCATTCACTTCAGCGGCGGGGCACCCCAGGTCGAGGCCGGTCCGTTCGGTCCTGCCAGTGAACAGATCGCCGGCTTCTGGCTGTGGGAGGTGCGGTCGCTGGACGAAGCGGTTGAATGGGCCAGCCGCGCACCGTTCGGCAGTGGCGGCACGCTCGAACTGCGTCCCCTGATCTCCGCTGAAGACTTCGGTGAAGCCTTCACCCCCGAATTACAGCAGCAGGAACAGCGTCTGCGTGCACAGCTGGAAGGTTGACCCGATTCATCTCCACGCCGGGCACGACCCGGCGCTACCGCCCTGAACCACATCACGGAGTATTGCCATGAGACTGATTCCCTTCCTCGGCTTCAGCGGCCAGGCCCACGAGGCGATGGCGTTCTACGCCAAGGCACTCGGTGGCCAGGTCACTTCGGAAATGAAATACCGCGACATGCCGCCCTCCGATGGCTCGCCGGGCTGCAACGAGATGCCGCCGGAAACCCTGGACCACGTCGCCCACAGCCAGCTGGAGATCGGCAACGCCATCGTGATGGCGGCCGACGGCCCCGGCGGCGGCGAGGGTGGCTCGACCACCATCAATGTTGATGTCGACAGCATCGAAGAAGCCGAACGCGTGTTTGCCGCGCTGGCCGAGGGGGGCCAGGTGCAGATGCCGATCGCCGAAACGTTCTGGGCGCACCGCTGGGGCATGCTGGTCGACCGCTACGGCAAGCCGTGGATGGTCAACTGCATGAAGCAGCCCTGATTCCTCTCCTTCTTTCATCCCCAAGGAGCTTCACCGATGAGTGCACCGCAACCGCAGATGATCTTCGTCAACCTGCCCGTGCAGGATCTGAACGCGTCCAAGACCTTTTTCGCAGCGCTGGGCTACAGCTTCAACCCGACCTTCACCAATGACGATGCCGCCTGCATGGTGATCAGCGAGAGCATCTTCGTGATGCTGCTGACCCAGCCGTTCTTCAAGCAGTTCACCACCAAGCCGATCGCCGACGCACGCAGCCAGACCGAGGTGATCACCTGCCTGTCGGCGGACAGCCGCAAGGCGGTGGACGTGATGGTGGACAAGGCTCTGGCGGCCGGCGCCAGTGAACCGCAGCCCGCGCGCGACTACGGTTTCATGTACCAGCGTGGCTTCCAGGACCTGGATGGCCATCTCTGGGAAATCGCACACATGGACGGCGAGCCGGGCTGACGGCCGCCGCAGGGAGAACCCGCATGGCTTACGTGGACGCTTACGTGCTGCCGTGCCCGCAGGACAAGGTGGCGGCCTACCGTCGCCTTGCCCGCAAGGCCGGTGCGGTGTGGAAGGACCACGGCGCGCTGCAGTACATGGAATGCGTGGCCGACGATGTGGCGCCGGGCAAGAGCACCTCCTTCCCGCGCGCGGTCAAGGCGAAACCGGGCGAGACGGTGATCGTCGCCTTCGTGGTGTTCCGCTCGCGCGCGGCACGCGACCGCATCAACGCAAAGGTGATGGCCGACCCGCGGCTGGCGTCGCTGGGCCCGAAGGACATGCCGTTCGATACCCGGCGCATGTTCTGGGGTGGCTTCAAGCCGATTGTTGAAGCGTGAGCTGCGGCGCTTGTGCGGGCCGGGCGTGCGTGCTGTGATCGGCGCATGCTCGAGCACGCACTGACGCAGCGTCTGGAAACCCTCTGGCGGATGGAGTCGCCAGTGCTGATTGCGCGCCTGGCGCGGCTGCTCGGTGGCGATGTCGGCCGTGCCGAGGAGCTGGCCCAGGACACCTGGCTGGCCGCGCTGGAGCGTTGGCCGGAGCAGGGTATCCCGGACAACCCCGGAGCCTGGCTGATGACCACCGCGCGCAACCGTGCCATCGATGTGCTGCGCCAGCACCAGCGGGTGGCGCAGCAGCATGCGCAGTGGGGCGAGGAACTGCATCCGGCGGCACTGCCGGCGCCGGATGACAGCCGGGCACTGGAGGACGACCTGGGCGATGACCTGCTGCGGCTGATGTTCGTGGCCTGCCATCCCGTGCTGCCGGCCGATGCGCGGGTGGCACTGACCCTGCGCCTGCTCGGTGGCCTGACCACCGTCGAGATTGCACGTGCGTTCCTGCAGCCGGAGCCGACCATCGCCCAGCGCATCGTGCGCGCCAAGCGCACGCTGGCTCAGAAGCAGGTGCCCTATGAAGTGCCACGCGCGGACGCGATGCCGGATCGCCTGGCCTCGGTGCTGGAAGCGATCTATCTGGTGTTCAACGAAGGCTACGCCGCCAGCGCCGGTGATGACTGGATGCGCCCGGCGCTGTGCGAGGAAGCGCTGCGGCTGGCCCGCATCCTGGCGCATCGGTTGCCGGTGCCGCCGGTACTGGGCCTGCTGGCGCTGATGGAACTGCAGGCCTCGCGCGCAGCGGCACGGGTGGACGCGCAGGGCGCGCCGGTGCTGCTGGACCAGCAGAACCGCGCGCGCTGGGACTGGCTGCAGATCGACCGCGGGCAGCAGGTGCTGGCGCGCGCGTTGGCCATCGGTGGCGACCAGGATCCGTATGTGCTGCAGGCGCGCATCGCGGCCTGCCATGCGGCTGCGCGGCGCGCCGACGCGACCGACTGGCCGCGTATCGCCGCGCTCTATGCACAGCTGCTGCAGGTGCAACCTTCGCCGGTGGTGGCATTGAACCGGGTGGTGGCGATCCTGCGCAGCGAAGGCCCGTTCGCCGCGTGGGCGCAGCTGCAGCCCCTGCTGGTCGACGCGCGCCTGCGCGACTATGCGCCGCTGCAGGTGGTGCGCGGCGAGCTGCTGCAGGCACTGGGGCGTGAGCAGGACGCACGTGACGCTTTTGGCCAGGCCGCTCGGCTCAGCCAGAACCAGGCCGAGCGCGGACTGCTGCGGCAACGGGCGGGCCTGCCCCCCACGGACTGAGCCGACAAAGGCAGCACTTGTCGCCGGCCGCCTGAGCGGCTATGTTTCGCGCCCAGCGGACGCATCAGCGTCCGCGATCCGTGCGTATTGACCGAGGAGCGGTTGGATGTATTCAAGGACGAAGAGCGCATCGCGCGCTTTTGCGCGCCTGCTTGCCTGTGCCCTGTGCGTGGCCGTATGGCCGATGGCCGTGCAGGCTGCGGACAAATCACAGCAGGCCTATTGGGCCGGTTTTGCCTATACCGCTGACGCCGCCGCCGTGCAGGCGACCACCCCGCATGCGCACGCGGTGCTGGAACGGCGTGGGCTGGTCCCGCTGAACCAGACGCTGGCACAGTCGCTCAAGCGCCACGCACCGGCCCACCTGGAGCTGATCGACCAGCCGGTGGCGATGCTCGACGGCACCACCAGTGCCACCGTGCTGGCCGCTGCGCTGGATCGCGAGCTGGTCTCGGTCGAACCGATCGGCGACCAGTACAAGGTGCTGGTGGAAGTGGCGCTGCAGGCGTTGTTCTTCGACTTCCGCGAGCGCCAGGTGATCGCCTCCTATCCGCTCACCCTGCAGCGCATCGACGTGCAGGACTACCGTCCGGACAACGACGATATCGACGCGATCGTCGCCGATCTGCTGTACGGCGGTGCCGATACCAGCCTGTCGCAGGTACTGGCGGCCAGCCTGACGCAGGCCCGGTTGCCCGATGCCGCCGTGCGTCGCCTGCAGGTGGGCGGGGTGACCCTGTCCGACGCGGCACGCGCCAAGCTGCCCGATCCGAAGTGGGAAGCACCGCTGCGTGCCACGCTTGCGCACGAACTGTCCAAGACGCTGTCGTCCAACACCGGCGTTGGCCTGCTGCCGCCGGCCTCGGGCCAGGCGATCGGCGGTGCGATGGCCGCCCGCTTTGCCGACGGCAAGGTCTACCAGTTGAAGATTCCCGAACCCGACTACGTCATCCAGCTGCAGGTCGATGCACTGAAGAACGGCGTGATCGAGGAAACCCCGGCGATGAAGACGATGCTGTTCGGCGCCTTCTTCACCGCCAAGGTGAGCGAGCCGTTCTCGGGCAAGGTCTATTTCGAACAGCCGCTGCGCAAGGGGGCCACCAAGGTGGTGCCGGTCACGCAGTGGCAGGTCGACCAGTGGTCGGCCAGCTACGAAACCCTGCTGGCCGGCTTCGACGCCTTCGCCGGCGCCGCCGCCAAGCGTGCCGATTCGCGCGCCTGGCTGGACGAACAGAAGCCGGGCGGCCGCCCGTTGCAGCAGCAGACCCAAGCCCTCCAGGAGTTGATCAAGTCATGTCGTTGATGCGTACCATCCTGCTCATCCTCATCGCGCTGGCGGTGGCCTCGCCGGTCGCTGCGCAGACCGCGAGTTCGCGCGGTACCGGCTCGGCCAGCTACGGCCTGCGCCTGAGCGCCGATACCCGTGCCCAGGCCCTGAACAAGGCCAAGGTCAATGCCCTGGAGGCGTACATCGCCGAAACCGGTGCGGCCAAGCTGCGCCTGTTCGAGGCGCGCCGCGCCGAGTTCATCGGCGAGATCGACCGCTACGTGCTCAGCGCCGTGCAGCTGTCGGACACCGAAGACAAGAAGGCCAAGACCTACAGCGTCACCGTCCGCGCCGAGATCAACACCACCCTGCTGCAGACCAAGCTGGATGCGGGTTCGGCCGTGGCCGGCGCCACCGCTGCGCAGCGCTCGCTGCTGACCTTCCTGTTCATGGCGCGCTCGCAGGACACCGTGCAGTCGTTCCAGGACAAGGAATACCGCCGCGTCGACGCCAGCAGCAGCTACAGCGAGAACACCCGTGAAGGCGACAGCTTCCGCGGCAACTCGGTCAGCACCAACGGCAGCATCAACCAGAACGGTTCGGTGTCGGTCACCAGCGGCGGCAGCACCACCGCGCGCGCCGACAACATCACCTGGAAGGTGGCCAACGCCGCCGAAGTCAACACCGCGATGACCGGTGCCTTCAGCGCCGCCGGCTACGAGGTGGTTGAAGCCGAGTACGTGGAAGGCGAGTCGCGCGGCCTGCTCAGCATCGAGCGCATCCGCAAGGACTTCAGCACCGGCAACGACCTGGCCCCGGCCACCCTGCGCGACACCGCCAATGGCATCCGTGCGGCCAACATCCCGTACATCGCCGTCGGCACCCTCGACGTCGGCATGCGTGACCGCGATCCGGCCAGCGGCAACACCCGCGTGTTCGTCACTGTCACCGGCAAGGTGCTGGACGTGACCGGTCGTTTCCCGCGCACCGTGTCGTCGGTCGGCCCGGTGCAGTTCTCCGGCACCGGCCCGAATGAAACCGTGGCCCGTACCAATGCCCTGCAGCTGGCTGCCGAAAAGGCCGCCCAGCAGATGATCAACGAACTGAACGTCAAGGCGGTCCGCTGATCCGCCGCCCCGTTGGGTGCCGAGCTCGCTCGGCATCGCCCCTGGGTTACCGATTCCCCACGTGCCGCACGCGGCCGTTTCTTCCAAAGGACTCTCACATGATCCGCAATACCGCTCTTGCCCTGGCCATCGCGGCCGCCACCCTGTCGATGCCGGCCCATGCCGGCCTGGGCAAGCTGAAGGACCTGGCCGGTGGCTCCACCGGCTCCTCCAGCAGCACCTCCAGCGCCGCTGCCCCGGACGAAGCCGCGCAGGAAGCGCTGGTGCGTCGTTTCGTCAGCTCGCAGTCGCACTCGCTGCAGGCCCAGACCTCGTTCGCCCGTGCCTTCGGCCTGGCCGAGCAGGTGCAGCTGCTGGAAGCCGAGCGCCAGGCGCTGTCGTCGGGTTCGGTCAGCGTCGATGCGATGAAGAAGTCGGTGTCGGTCAGCGAAGCCGCCCAGGCCGCGATCGACGAGCGCCAGGCCGCGCAGCCGGAGCTGAACGCTGAATCCAAGCAGCACTACGCCGAAGGCCTGGTCTCGCTGCTGTCCTCGGCTGCCGAAGCGCAGAAGCTCGGTGGCGAAGCCAGCAACTTCACCGCCGGCATGAAGAACCTGGGCGCCACCCAGATGGCTACCGTCGGCCGCAAGCTGGCCGCTGGTGCATGGGTGGCCAAGGAATCGCCGGGCTTCATCCAGGGCCTGTACGGTTCGACCAAGTCGGCTGTGACCTTCGCCAAGAAGAGAAAGGTCAAGGTGCCGTCCAACGCCGACTCGATGCTGGGCCAGCTGGACAAGATGAACTGATCCGAGGCGAATCCCCATGCGTACGACCTCCCGTTTGATCGGCCTGGGCCTGGCTGCCGCGCTGCTTGCAGCCTGTGGCAAGCAGGACACCCCGGCCGAAGCGCCCGCACCTGCCAAGGACAAGGCAACCAGTGCACTGGCCAGCAATGCGCCAGTGGAAGCAGCGCCCCTGCGTGGCACGCCGGATTTCGGCGGCACCACCCAGGTCGCGCGCGAGGCCGACGGCATCGGCAGCACCCCGGAACTGGCGGTGCTGGCGGCGTTGCAGTCGGCGGTGGCGCAGGTCAACGGCGTACGCGTGGCCAGCCAGATGCAGCGCCTGCGTGCAGGCCTGCATGTGGATGTGGATGACGAACACGTCGGCGATATCCGCGCCGACGCGTTCACCCAGCAGATGATCGCCGGCTCGCAGGGCGCGGTGCTGGGCTATGAAATCCTGTCGCAGGACGAAGTGCGGCAGCTGGATGAAGAAACCATCGCGCGCGTGCGCGCCAGCGACGAAGGCTGGAGCTTCAAGGGTTCGGCCTCTGCCAGCGCGTCCGGCGAGGCCACGGCCAAGGGCGGCGGAGCCTCGGCCAGCGTCAAGGAGAGCTACGACGAGAAGGTCAGCGTCGATGCCAAGCGTGGCGCAAGCTCGTTCGATTCGGATGTGACCCACCGCAGCATGCGCAGCTACTGGAAGGTGCGCGTGCGTGCACAGATTGCCCAGTACCGCGCACCGGACGAGCAGGGCAAGCCGAAGATCGTGGTCGCGCTGCCGCGCACCAAGGCCGGCAGCTATGCCGTGGGCGATGGCCGCGTGAGTGCCGATGAAGTGGCCGACGCGATCCGCGCGCGCCTGTCCGACACGCTGACCCAGACCCAGCGCTTCATCGTGCTGGATCGCGAGTTCGGCGACGAACTGCAGGCCGAGATCGACCATATCAACAGCGGCAACGTACGCCTGCAGGACACCGCACGCGTCGGCCAGCAGCTGGCGACCGACCTGATCCTGATACCGACCATCGAACGCTTCGAGTACCCGCGCAGCGTGCGCAACCTGCGCATGTCCGACCGCCAGGTGACCTCGTACTCCGGTGGCGGCCGCATCACCCTGCGCCTGGTCAACGCCACCACCGGCCAGGTGGTGATGTCCGACAGCTTCGACCACCAGCTGGCCTCGACCGGCCCGAGCACCCTGCCCCGCGTGGTCAACGGCCGCAACATGGCCGCGGCGATGATGGAATCGCTGTCGGGCCAGATCGGTACCACCATCGTCACCACGCTGTTCCCGGTGTCGGTGGTTTCTGTGGACGGTGACCAGGTGGTGCTGAGCCAGGGTGGCGAAACCCTGCAGGCCGGCCAGCGCTGGCAGGCCGTGCGCCTGGGCGAGGAACTGAAGGACCCGCAGACCGGCCGCTCGCTGGGCCGCAGTGAACACCCGTGCTGCACCATCCGCATCGACCGCGTGGCCGCACAGACCTCGTACGGCACCATCGAAGACGGCGTCGACGCGATGCGCGGCGGTTTCCGCCCGGGCCAGATCGAACTGCGCCAGAAGCTGGGCAGCAAGCCGGCCGCCGCCGCAGGTGCGACTGCCTCGGCCGCTCCCGCCGCCGCCGCACGCCCGGCGGCCAAGCCGAAGCCCAAGCCCGCTGCCGCCCCGGCCGAAGACCCGAACTGGTAACACCCTGAGGGGGTCAGATTCCTTTTCCGGCGGGAAAAGGATCTGACCCCTTCGTGTTTCCGTGCGTGTCGACCGAGGTCGACACCCACCAACAGCAGTGGGACCCCGCCTACCCTCAGGAAACCAGCTTTTGCTGTTGCTTCGGCTGTTGCCGTTGTTTCGGCAGGTGCAGGGCGCAGCCCTGGCGAATCCCATTACACTCCAGAAGGATTTCCCTGCTGGAGAGAGCAATGAAACGAGTGGTACTGGGCGTGCTGGCCCTGTCGGTGTCGAGCGCACTGATGGCGGCCACCCCGAAATTCGATGGCGCGCGGATCTCCGCCGACGTCAAGGAACTGGCCTCCGACGCCTACGAAGGCCGCTCGCCGGCCACCGCCGGCGAAGAAAAGACCATCGCCTACCTCAGCAGGCAGTTTGCCGACGCCGGCCTGCAGCCGGGCGGCGACCTCAAGGACGGCAAGCGCCTGTGGACCCAGGCCGTGCCGCTGCGCAAGGGCGACATCGTCGGCGCACCGCAGCTGGCGCTGCACCAGGGCGGCAAGACCCTGCCGCTGGAGCAGGGCAAGCAGATCGCCGTGCGCGCCGCCATGAACGGCGCCAGCAGCGTCGACATCAGCAAGGCCCCGCTGGTGTTTCTCGGCTACGGCGTGAAGGCACCGGAGCGCAACTGGGACGACTTCAAGGGCGTGGACCTGAAGGGCAAGATCGCCGTGGTGCTGATCAACGACCCGGACTTCGAAACCGGCCAGGGTGATTTCGACGGCAAGGGCATGACCTATTACGGCCGTTGGACCTACAAGTACGAGGAAGGCGCCCGTCAGGGTGCGCTGGGCGTGCTGATCGTGCACGAGACCGCACCGGCGTCGTATGGCTGGGCCACCGTGGCCGGCTCCAACACCAACACCATGTTCGACGTGGTGCGTGACAACCCGGCAGAAAGCCACCCGCTGCTGGAAGGCTGGATCCAGCGCGACCTTGCCGTGGAGCTGTTCCGCTCGGCCGGGCAGGATTTCGAGGCACTGAAGAAGAAGGCGCAGCAGCGCGACTTCACCCCGGTGCCGCTGACCGGCGCCAGCCTGGACGCGAAGTACGCGGTGAAGACCGAAGTGATCACCTCGCACAACGTGGCCGCGCGCCTGGAAGGCAGCCGCCATCCGGACGAGACCATCATCTACAGCGCGCACTGGGACCACATCGGCGTGGGCGAGCCGGACGCGCGCGGTGACCGCATCTTCAACGGCGCGCTGGACAACGCCAGCGGCACCGCCTCGCTGGTCGAGCTGGCCCGTGGCTTCGCCAAGGAGAAGCGCCCGCAGCGCTCGCTGCTGTTCCTGGCGGTCACCGCCGAGGAAAAGGGCCTGCTGGGTTCTGAGTACTACGCCACCCATCCGCTATATCCGCTGGAAAAGACCGTGGCCGTGATCAACATGGACGGCATGGCGCCGTTCGGCCCGTCGCGTGACTTCGGCATCTACGGTGCCGCGCGCTTCGAGCTGCTGGACCAGCTGAAGGACGTGGCCAAGGGCTGGGATATCCGCTACACGCCGGACCCGAAGCCGGAAGCGGGCCTGTTCTTCCGCTCCGACCACTTCCCGTTCGCCAAGCGTGGCGTGCCGGCGCTGTCCTGGTCGGCCGGCCAGGACTGGGTGGACGGTGGCGTGGCCGCAGGCAGGAAGGCCTCCGAGGACTACACCGCCAAGCGCTATCACCAGCAGGGCGACGAGTGGCAGCCGGACTGGGTGTTTGCCGGTGCCGCGCGCGACCTGGAAGTGCTGTACACGCTGGGCAACCAGCTGGCCAATTCCCGCGATTGGCCGAACTGGAGCAAGGACGAGGCGTTCCGCGCCGTGCGTGACGCCAGCGCCGACCAGCGCAAATAACGGCGTCCGGTAGTGCCGGCCGCTGGCCGGCATTGCCGCCCCCGGAAACGCCGGGCCGTGCCCGGCGTTTCCATAACGGCTTCCATCCCAACTTTCCCGGCCTTCGTCGCAGCCTGCTTGCTTGCCCGGCGGGCCGCCTTATGCTCGGCTCACCCCCTTCCTCAAGGCGCCGCCGTGTTCGCCAGCCTCTCTCTCCTGATCCGCCACCTGCTGGCCTGGGCTGCCGCGCTGGTTGTCGCCGGCATGGTCTGGAGCGGCATCTTCAGCGGCATGAACGATGGCCCGGGCTGGATCTTCGGGCTGCTGGCGATGTTCCTGATCATTTCCGCGCTGGGCAGTGCCATCACCCACATCCGCCGGGTCTGGCTGGTGGCCGGTCGCCTGGATGCCACCACCCTGTCCGGCCGCCAGCGCCGCCAGATCGAACTGCCGATGGACGCGGGCCACGCCTTCTCGGTGGTGGAGGCGGCGATTTCCGAACTACCGCGCGTCGAAGACGTGGAAAGCTCGGCCGGCAGCCTGCAGGTGCGCGCCTATGTGCGCCGGGTCGACCTCTGGAACGGCCGCCAGCCCTCGCGCTGGAACCTGCCGGCGCGGCTGGCCATCAAGCGCAACAGCGTGCTGGCCACGGTCACGCCGGGGCAGGGCACCAGCACCGTCACCCTGCTGTTCGAACCCGATGCCGGCTGGTGGGCCGACCTGCTGGCGCTGGACGAAGGCAGCAACTACGAGAACGCCGAAGCAGTCACCCGTGCGATCAGCCGCCGCGTCGCCGACCAGCGCCGCGACGAACAGGCTGCGGCCGAACAGACCCAGGTGGAAAAGGAGCTGTCGGTGGCACGCTTGAACCTGTTGCATGCGCAGGTGGAACCGCACTTCCTCTACAACACGCTGGCCAACGCGCAGGTACTGACCCGCACCGATCCGGCGCGTGCCGAACAGATGCTCGGCCACCTCATTCAATACCTGCGCAGCTCGTTGCCGCAGGTGGACGAATCGGTATCCACGCTGGGCGTGGAGCTGGACCGCACCCGCGCGTACCTGGAAATCCTGCGCATCCGTATGGGCGCCCGCCTGGCGGTGGAAATGCAGGTACCGAACGAACTGCACGGCGTGCACCTGCCGGCGATGGCACTGCAGACGCTGGTGGAGAACGCGATCAAGCACGGCCTGGAACCCAAGCCCGGCGGTGGCACGATCTGGATACTGGCGCGCGGCTTCGATGACCACGTGACCGTGACCGTGGCCGACGATGGGCTTGGCTTCGGCCAGGGCACCAGCGGTACCGGCATCGGCCTGAAGAATCTGCGCGAGCGCCTGCGCCTGACCTGCGGCGAGCAGGCCGGCGTGGCGATCGTTGCCAACTTCCCCAGCGGCGTGGCCGCGACCATGACCCTGCCGCAGTCGCACAAGGAGCGCAGCCATGCCGCTTGAAGCCCTGATCGCCGAAGACGAAGAACTGCTGCGGCAGTCACTGGTGGAACAGCTGGGCCGGCTGTGGCCGGAGCTGAAGCTGGTGGCCGAGTGCGAGGACGGTGCCAGCGCGCTGGAGCAGCTGGCCGAGACGCAGCCGGACATCGCGTTCCTCGACATCCGCATGCCCGGCATCAGCGGCATCGAGGTCGCGCGCTCGCTGTCCGAGCTGAGCCCGCGCACCCAGGTGGTATTCGTCACCGCCTACGACCAGTACGCCATCGATGCGTTCGAGCAGGGCGCGATGGACTACCTGTTGAAGCCGGTCAGTGACGAGCGCCTGCTGGCCACCCGCGAGCGCATCCTGTCGCGGCTGCCATCGACGCGCCAGGACGATGCCGTGCTTGAGCGCCTGCTGCAGCGGCTGGGCCCGTCGCAGGGCGCAGCGGAGCGCCCGCCACTGGCCTGGATCACCGCCAGCAACGGCCGCGAGACGCAGCTGATCATGCTGGAAGATGTGGCCTACTTCCGTGCCGACAACAAGTACACCACCGTGGTCACCGCTGCCGGCGAGAGCCTGCTGCGCACACCGTTGCGCGAACTGCTGGAAGTGCTCGACCCGCAGCACTTCCGCCAGATCCACCGCTCCACCATCGTTAACATGAAGGCGGTGGCAGCGGTGAGCCGCGACGATACCGGGCGCGGCGTGCTGCGCCTGCGCGGGCGCACGGAGACGCTGGTGGTCAGCCAACCGTTCATGAGCCTGTTCCGCGGCATGTAGCCGCGCCGCAGCCTCTGTCACCAGGAGCATTGCATGCGTTTTTTCCTGCTTGTCGGCTTCGCCGCATTGGCGCTTGCCGGTTGCCGGAAGTCCACTGAAACCGCGATCACCCGCACCACTGCCAATGGCGTGGACACGCTGTACAGCAAGCGCACGGTAGTGGACGGCGTGGCGCGTTTCCAGTGCATGGCCAGCCGCAGCGGCCAGTGCCATTACCTGGTGCTGGACCCGGCCTGTCGTCCTGATGCCGCCTGTGCGAAAGCGCCGATACGGTCGTTCGCGTTGGCGGCCGGCACGACCCGGGAGTTCAGGGGCCTGCCGAAGGGCTTCGCCCAGTGCGTCAGCGAGGATCGGAAAGAACAGTGCCACCGTGAGTGATCACGGTGGCATTGTGGCTCCCCCCGCTTCCCTGAAGGGTCAGTAGGCAGGCTGGAGTGTCAGGTCGTGGTGGTGCTCGTTCTCGCCCACGTGGTTGAGGCGGCCGACCAGTTCGGAGTGCTGCTTCATGCGCCCGATCTCGGTCATGATGCGGATGTCCTCGTGGCGCAGCTCGCGCTTGGCGGTGACCGCCTGCTTGTAATCGAGCACTTCCGGGTAATGCTCGGCCAGGTCCAGTGCCTCGGCCACGTGCTCGACGCTGTCGGCCTTGGAGCTGATGCGTGCGCGACTGTTGAACGCCTTCATCCAGCGCTCGAAACCGGCCTGCTGATCGAACATGTTGGCCATGAACCAGATCACGAACAGGATCGAGACCCACGAACCGAACACGACTACCACGCGGGTGAACGTGATATGGAAGTCGTCGCGCCAGAGGTAGTTGGCGATCAGGCCAAGAATCAGCAGCGAGGCTGCCTGCCAGCCGACGATCGAGGCGATAAGCCATTGGCACTTGGCCTGGGCCAGCACCGCGACTTCATCGCGGATCTGCTGCTCGCTGAGATTGCGCCAATGCGCGACCTGTTTATCGAACGGGCTGCTGTAGAGCTCGTTGTCGCGAAGCAGAATTCCCAAACCCTTGAACAAAGCAATCATGGCTGGCTCCTTGTGGAACGTGCGTCGATCAGCATTGGACGGTGTGGCGGTTCCAGTTCTAGCACTTCCAGCGAGCCGTGCAATGGGCGCAATGCCAAGCTGCGCAAGGGCTTTCCCTGAATCGGTGAATGTTGTTGCACCGCAGCATCGAAGGCGCTGCCTGCGACAGGATGTCGCAGGGTGAAATGTGCTGCGGCCGCACATGAAACCGTGGCTGAGTACGAAGACTCGCCGCCGGCATCGTGATCGCCCAGAATCGGGGCCGACCGCGCAACTTGCGGCCATTCTTTCGCTTTTCCTGGACCAGTGATGCCGGCTCTGCTGCAGCGACTCTCCCGCCCCGTCACCGCGCCGATCCGGCGCTGGGTGCTGGAGGCCTTCCCCCGTGGCCAGAGCGGCATCGATTACGACCAGCCGCTGGGTGACCCGGGTTGGTTTGGACCCGACAGCGTGACCTGGCGCCTGCACGCCGAGTTCCCCTCGATGCTGGCCGGTGGCCTGTGCGCGCTGATGCTGCAGACCCTGCATCCGCGCGCGCTGGCCGGGGTCTACGATCACTCCAATTTCCGCCAGGACCTGGTGGGTCGCCTGCGTCGCACCACCGCGTTCGTTGCCGGTACCAGCTATGCGCCCACCGGCGAGGTGGAGGCGCTGGTGGCCAAGGTGCGCCGCATCCATGCACGGATCCGCGGCCAGACCGCACAGGGCGAACCCTACGCCGCCGATGATCCGCAGCTGCTGACCTGGGTGCATGTGACCGAGGCGTTCGGGTTCCTTCAGGGCTTCCGCCGGTACGGACGGGAGGTGCCGGCACACATCGCCGACCGTTACTACGATGAGTACCGCTGCGTGGCCGAGGCACTGGGTGCGGTGGACGTGCCGCGCAGCGAAGCGGAAGTGGCGGCGTACTTCTGTGCGCGGCAGCCGGAGCTGCGCGTCGACGAGCGCTCGCGCGAGGTGCTGGAGGTGCTGTCCGGCGTGCGCCTGCCGGTACCGGTGCCGGGGCTGTCGCGCGAAGTGTTCCTGGGTGCAGGCGCGGCACTGCTGCCGGACTGGGCCGAAGGCATGCTTGAACGCAGTGGCCGTCAGCGCGCGCAGGCCGCCGCGTCGGCGAAGCTGATGCAGGGCATGGCGCCGCTGTTCCGCCGTGCGTTGCCTGATGGCCTGGCCAGCCGCGCCTGTGCGCGCATGGGCGTGCCGGTGTCGGTGCTGCGCGAGTGGCCCGCCGTTCCCCGGTAGGTGCCAACCTTGGTTGGCACGCGTTGCGCGCGGTGCCGCAGGAGCGCCAACCAAGGTTGGCCTCTACCCGCGCGGATGCCGAAGTAGCAACTGTCTTGTCAGGGGCAGCCGAGGGCCACCTCGGCGTCCCGCTTACGGGCGTTTAGGATCACCAGCATTTTGCGCATGACCGCCACGAGCGCCACCTTGCTCGCTTTGCCTTTGGCCTTCAGGCCAGCGTAAAACGTGCGCAGTCTTGGCTCGTACCGGATGGCCGTCAGGGCCGCCATGTAAAGGGCTTCGCGTACCACCGCGCGCCCACCACTGATCCGCCGTTGGCCCTGCCAGGTGCCACTTTCGCGGTTCATCGGGGCCAGCCCCACCAGCGACGCTATGGCTTTGCTTCCCAAGCTGCCCAGTTCGGGCAACTCGCTGGCCAGTGTGCTGATCAGGATGGGGCCGACGCCTTTGAGCGCGCCGATGTTCTTCCAGCCAGGCTGTCCCTCAAGCTGCTCGGCAATAGCTTTGTCCAGTTGCTTCAGGTCGTCAGATAGCTGAGCTATATGGCGTTGCTTCATCGCAATCAGATCCGGATCGACCAATCGCCGCAAGCGCTGCATCTCACTGACCCGCATCTGCACCAGATGCCTGCGGCATTGCGCAAATTCAGCCAGACGCTGCTGCCAAGGGGCAGGCGGTACGTAGCGGGTCAGCGGTAACAAATGGGCCATCTGCGCCAGCACTGTCGCATCGAGCCGATCGGTCTTTGCGGCACGGCCTGTGCCTTGGGCAAATCGCCGTGCACGCGCCGGATTGATTCGCACCATCGGCAGGCCGGCGGCGTGCAATATATCCAGAGCAGCACGCTCGTAACCCCCGCTTGCCTCAAGAACGACCTGCTTGATCGGCCACGTCTTCAGCCACCGAATTAAGCGTACAAAGCCGCGCTTGTCGTTGCTGAATTGGCGAAACTGCTCTCCATGGACGGCCACATCCAGCGTGGCTTTGCTCACATCAATCCCGATCCCAAACATGGCAGAACTCCGCTAGGCTGACAGGGTCGAGAGCTCTCCCCGCTTGCCCAGTCTTATCAGTTCGAGCGCCAACTCAACCAACTGTTCGGGCGGTTCAGGGAGAATCCGGCGTGGGGACCCAAGCTACTTCTCGGTCGCAAGACCTGGATCCACACGGTCGCCCACGCCGGGCTCTCGGCCCCCAAGGTGCCAGATCGGCAAGAGATAAGATCCACACCATGCGTGGATGGGCCTTACCCCGCCGACTTCAACCCGCGCAACAGCATCTCCAGCGCCGCCGTCGCCTGCCGCAGGCGCACGTCGCCATCCTCGCCCTCGGCGATCCAGAACGCGGCCTCGGCCAGGCTGCCATAGATCAGCGACGCCAGCGCCTGCGCATTCACCGGCGCCACCACGCCCTGGGCAACCAGATGTTCGATCAGGTGCTGCATCGAATGCACGCAGTGGCGCTGCGATTCCGGTGAGGCGCCACCGAGCACCGCGCGCGCATCGCGCAGCACGATGCGCTGGATCTCCGGTTCCAGCGCCATCTCCAGGTACGCGCGGCAACGCTGCACGAAGCCCTCCCAGGCATCGTCGGCGGCATCACTGATCGCCTGCAGGCGCTGGTCGGTCTCGGCATCGAGCTGGGCGACGACAGCCGCCAGCAGACCCTTCTTGTCGCCGAAGTGGTGGTACAGCGCGCCGCGGGTCAGCCCGGCCTGGGCGGTCAGGTCGTCCATCGAGGTGGCGGCATAGCCATGCTCGCTGAACACCCGGCGGGCGGTGGCCAGGAGGGTGGCGCGGGTTTCTTCCATCTCGGCGCGGGTGCGGCGAACCATTCAGAGCTCCTTACATACGCAGTGCATGATTATTTACATACGGCGCGTATGAATGTAGCCTCTTATTCATACGCCCCGTATGTATTGTCATGGCGCCCCGTGCGCCAGGCAAGTCGCTGCCTTGGAGAACCTGATGGCCACCCCCTATCGCGACCTGTTCGCGACCCCCGGCACCGCCGGCCTCGCCCTGGCCGGGCTGCTGGCACGCCTGCCGCTGCCGATGACCGGTATCGGCATCATCACCTTGCTGTCCCAGCTGCGCGGCAGCTATGCACTGGCCGGTGCAGTGTCGGCCACCTTCGTGCTGACCTATGCGTTGCTGTCGCCGCAGGTGTCGCGCTGGGTCGACCGGCGCGGGCAGGGCAGGGTACTGCCATGGGCCACTGCGGCCAGTGCGGCCGGTCTGCTGTTGCTGCTCGCGTGCACGCTGCTGGCCGCGCCGGACTGGACGCTGTTCGTTGCGGCGATGCTGGCCGGCTGCATGCCCAGCGTGTCGGCGATGGTGCGAGCGCGCTGGACCGCGACCCATCGCGGACGACCACAGCTGCAGACCGCGTATTCGCTGGAGACCGTGTTCGACGAGGTGACCTTCATCGCCGGGCCACCGTTGTCCGTCGGATTGTCGGTGGCGGTATGGCCACAGGCTGGCGTACTGGCGGCCGCCCTGCTGCTGGTGGCCGGCGTCGCCGCACTGGTGCTGCAGCGGGGCACCGAGCCGCCGATACAGCACTACGAAGGTGCAACATCCTCGCACTCGCTGCTGCGGCAACCGGAGATCCGCCTGCTGGCGTTGCTGATGCTGGCGATGGGCGTGATCGTCGGCACCGTCGACATCACCAGCGTGGCATTGGCCGAGCTGCGCGGACAGCCACTAGCTGCCAGCTGGGTGCTGTCGGCCTACGCGCTGGGCAGCTGCGCGGCGGGCCTGCTGTTTGGTGCCCTGAAGCTGCCGATGCCGCTGCCGCGCCTGTTGCTGGCCGGAGCAGCGGCCACCGCATTGACCACGTTGCCGCTGCTGTGGGTCGGCAGTCTGCCGGCACTGGCCGCTGCGGTACTGCTGGCCGGGGTGTTCTTCGCGCCGACGATGATCGTGGCGATGTCGCTGGTTGAACAACGCGTGCCCGAAGCACGCCTGACCGAAGGCATGACGTGGCTGCTGGCCGGCCTCAACATCGGCGTGGCGCTGGGCGCGGCGCTGTCTGGACAGAGCGTCGATGCGGCGGGCGTGCGCAGCGGTTTTGTGGTTGCGGTGGCGGCAGGCGGTGGCGTGCTGCTGTTCGCCTTGCTCGTGCAACGTGCGCTGCGCCCGTCTGCCGCGTCCACATCTCCTGAAGGAATCATCCCGTGAGCGCTTCATCGCCTGCGCATGCCGCGTCTGTGCCCCGCCATCCGTGGTGGGCGGTCTCCGCCGTCGGCCTCGCCACGTTCTCGGTGGTGACCACCGAAATGCTGCCGGTCGGCCTGCTGACTCCCATCGCCGAAGATCTCGGCGCGTCCACCGGCACCGCCGGCCTGATGATCTCACTGCCCGCCCTGCTGGCGGCAGTGTTCGCCCCGCTTGCGGTGATCGCAGCCGGTGGCATCGATCGTCGCCGCATCCTGTGTGCGCTGTTGGGCCTGCTGCTGGTCGCCAACCTTGCGTCGGCGCTGGCACCTGGCATCGGCTGGCTGTTGGCCGCGCGTGTGCTGGTGGGGTTCTGCATGGGCGGCATCTGGACCATTGCCGGTGGGCTGGCAGCGCGCCTGGTACCTGCGCAGCGCATCGGTCTGGCCACCTCGATCATCTTCGGAGGCGTGGCCGCAGCTTCGGTGCTCGGCGTTCCGTTGGGCGCGCTGATCGGGGATGCATTGGGCTGGCGCAGCGCGTTCGTGGCGATGACGTTGTTCAGTGCGGCGGTGATGCTGCTGCATCTGCGGGTGGTTCCCGCGTTGCCGGTCAGCACATCGGTGCGGCCGCGTCAGTTCGTGCAGCAGCTTGGCCAGCGCAACCTGCGGCGTGGCCTGTGGCTGACCGGGCTGCTGGTGTCCGGGCACTTCATCGCCTTCACGTACGTGCGGCCGCTGCTGACGTCCGTATCGGGCGTGGATGCGTCGTGGATAGGTGCACTGCTGTTTGGGTACGGCCTGGCTGGCATCGCCGGCAACTTCATCGCCGGGCCGCTGGCTGCGCGCCATCCACTGGGCATGCTGCTGGCGATAGCCTCGGGCCTGCTGCTGACGCCTCTGCTGTTCCTGTGGGTGGGAAATACGCCCTCCGCAGGTATTGCGGTGCTGCTGCTGTGGGGTCTGGCCTATGGCGGTGTATCGGTGGGCCTGATGAGCTGGATGATGAAGGCGGTGCCGCAGGCCGTGGAGATCGCCACCGCGTTGTATGTGGCGGTATTCAACATCGGCATCGCAATGGGTGCGTGGGGTGGTGGCCGCCTGCTGGATGGCGTGGGCCTGCATGCGAATCTGTGGGCTGCGGCGGTGTTGGCTGGGAGTGCCCTGCTGATGGCTGCCATCACCCGCAGGTAGATCCACGCCATGCGTGGATTTCTACCCCGTGCCGACCAAGGTCGGCACCCACCAGAGCAAAGTATGTGCCGATCAAGGTCGGCACCCACCAGAGCGGAGTATGTGCCGACGAAGATTGGCCGCTACCCGGAAATGAAACGGGCGCCTTGCGGCGCCCGTTCCGGTTACATCACCACACCTTGACCCGCTTGTCCGGGGCCAGGTACAGCTTCTGGCCTTCCTTCACTTCGAACGCCGGGTACCAGGCGTCGATGTTGCGCACGGTCAATGCGCGGAACTGGCCCGGGGCATGCACATCGGTCAGCAGCGAATTGCGCAGCGCCTGCTCGCGGCTCTTGCTGCGCCACGCCTGGGCGAAGCCGAGGAAGAAGCGCTGGTCCGGGCTGAAGCCTTCCAGGGTCTGGCCCGGCTTGCCCTGCAGCGACAGCTGGTAGGCATCGTAGGCGGTACCCAGGCCAGCCACGTCGGCGATGTTCTCGCCCAGGGTCAGCTTGCCGTTCACGTGCACGCCGGGGAACGGCTCGTAGCTGCTGAACTGCGCGGCCAGCGCATCACCGGCGGCGTTGAACTGCTTCAGGTCCTCGGCGGTCCACCAGTTGTGCAGCTTGCCGGTCTCGTCGAACAGCGCGCCGGCGTTGTCGAAGCCGTGGCTGATCTCGTGGCCGATCACCGCACCGATCGCACCGTAGTTCACCGCGTCGTCGGCTGCGCCGTCGAAGAACGGCGGCTGCAGGATCGCGGCCGGGAACACCAGGCGGTTCTCCAGCGGCACGTTCATCGCATTGATGGTCTGCGGCAGCATCGCCCACTCGCTGTGGTCGACCGGCTTGCCCAGCTTGGCGATGTTGCGCTGGTACTCGAACAGCTCGGCGCGCTGTGCATTGCCCAGCGGGTCATCACGGCGGATCTCCAGGCCGGTGTAGTCGCGCCACTTCTCCGGATAGCCCATGCGCACGGTCAGGCCCGTGACCTTGGCCTTGGCATGCGCCTTGGTCTGCGGCGACATCCACGACAGCGCGTCGATGCGCTTGGCGAAAGCGGCGATGATGTTCTTCGCCATTTCGTCCGCGCGCTCCTTGGTCCTGGCGTCGAAGTGCTTTTCGACGTAGCGCTTGCCGATCGCTTCGCCGACGGCATGGTTGGCATCGTCCACCGCGCGCTTCCAGCGGTCGCTCTGCTGCGGCGTGCCGCTCAGCGCGGTGCCATGGAAGGCGAAGCGGGCATCGGCGAACCTCTTCGGCAGGTAGGCGGCGGCACGGTCCAGCGCGTGGAACGCCAGGTAGTCCTTCCAGGCGTCCAGCGGCTCGGTGGCGACCAGCCTGGACAGGCCGGCCACGGCCTTGGGCTGCCACACGATGAAGTCCTGCTGGTTGCCCAGCGCGGCCGCATCGAGGAAGGCGTTCCAGTCCAGGCCCGGCGCCTTTGCATTGAAGTCGGCCTGGGTCCAGGGGTTGGCGCCCTTGGTCACGTCGTTGGTTTCTTCCTGGGTGGCATGCGCCTGCGCGATCTTCGTTTCCAGCGCGAGGATGCGCTGCGCCTTGCCGGCCGGGTCGGCGACGCCGGCCAGCTGCAGCATCTGTGCGATGTAGGCCTGGTACTGCTTGCGCAGTTCGGCCATGCGGCCATCGCCCAGGTAGAAATCGCGGTCGGGCATGCCCAGGCCGCCCTGCACCAGGTACGGTGCGGTGCGGTCCGGCTGCAGCATGTCCACCGACACCCACAGGCCGAACAGACGGTCGGTGTAGAAGTTGGTGGCGTTGAGCAGGTCGACGTCGGCGCGCAGGTCGCCGCCGAGGGCGCGCGCCAGCCCGGCCTTGTCGGCGATCGCATCGATGGCCTTCAGCTGCGGCTGCACCGGCGCCAGACCGTGCTGCTCGATGCCGGCTTCGTCCATGTAGGCGGCGTAGTAGTCGCCGATCAGCTTGTCGTCGCCGCTGGCCTGGGTGTTGCCGGCGGCCCCTTCCAGGATGGCGCGGGTGTCGGCCAGGGTCTTCTCGGCAATGACATTGAAGCTGCCGAAGCGCGAGCGGTCGGCCGGAATCTCGGTGTTCTTCACCCAGGTGCCGTTGGCGAAGCCGAAGAAGTCGTCGCCGGCGGCGATGCTGCGGTCCATGCCGCTGGCATCGAAGCCGAAACTGCCCAGCATCGGCTTGGCCGCAGCGGGGGCGGCATCGGCCGGCGCGGTGGCACCGACGGCCGGGTCGGCCGGGCGGTCACAGGCGGCCAGGGACAGGCTGGCAACAATGGCCAGCGCCAGGGTGGGACGGCGCAGCTTGGACATGGACTTCTCTTGCAGCGGAAAACCCCAAGTCTAATCCGCTCCGGCGCCACTGGCCGCCCCCCTGCGGGGCCCGCCCTGTGCAGGATCTGGCTGAACGTGCGGATGCGATCTTCACGCCGTCACCGGGGTGGTGCATGCTGGTCCCTCGAGCCCTGCGCGGACACGGGGAGGTGGCCATGCAGGATGGGGTCAGGCGTCAAGAATGGCGTCCGCCGGCCGTTGAGGTCGGGGACGTGGAGGATTCGTTCGCGCATGAAGCCAGCCGACTGCACAAGGAACATCAACCGATGCCCGCGCTGAAACGGGCGTTGGCCCGGCCGCTGCGCGCCATCACCTGGGGCGGTGTGCTGCTGGGCGTACTGCTGGTGACCGGTCTGGCCCTCATGCTGGTCAACGACCACCACCGCCGCCTGGAAGCGGCGCAGCGGCAGAGCCGCGCGCTGGCGGTGGGCAGCGAGCGCCTGCTGGCGCTGGAGCTGCGCAACCTGGAGCGGGCCATGACCGGCATCGCCGCCGACGCCGCGGAACTGTTCCGCAGCGTGCCGGCACAGGCGCCGGCCTTGCTGGATGCCTCCATCGGCGGCGTGCTGCGCCGGCACGCCGAACTGCACAGCATCGTGGTGCTCGACAGCTATGGCCGCGCATTGACGGCCGGCAAGGGCGACCTGCAGTTGCCGTTGTGGACCGATCCGCAACGGCGCGGCTCGGGCAGCGCGCTATACATCGGCCCGCCGCAGCGTGCCAGCGACGGGGGCTGGGTGGTCCCGCTGGCGCTGCCGATGGCCGATGGGCGCTGGCTGCTGGCACGGCTGCGCTGTGGCGAACTGCAGCGCATCGTCGGCGGCCTGGATGTCGGTCCCAACGGATTGGTCTCGATCAGTGATGCCCAGGGCTACATGCTGGCCCGCGTACCCGATCCGCATGGCACGGTGGGCCGCCGCTATGACCTGCCGCGCCGGGACCTGCTCGGCACGCAGGCAGTGGTCGAGCTGGGCAGCATGCCCGGCGTTGTCGACGGCGTGCCGCGCATCCTCACCATCAGCACGCTCGAACGCAGCCCGCTGGCGGTGCAGGTCGGCCTGGCCGACGAAGATGTACTCGCACCGTGGTGGCCGTACCTGAAGGCGTCGGTGGCGATCGTACTGGCCTACATCGCGGTGTTGCTGGTACTGCTGTACGCCGTGCGCCGCAGCACCCGCAGCCAGCAGGCGATGGCCGAGGAACTGAAGACGGGCCACGCCGAGCTGCGCCTGGCGCACCAGGTCGGGCGTGTCTGCACCTGGTACGTGGATGAGGACGCCGCGCTGCTGCGCTGGTCGCCGCTGGCCCGCGAGATCTTTGGGGTACAGACCGACGCCTTGCCGGTCGCGGATTTCTTCGCGCGCGTGCATCGCGATGATGCCGCGCGCCTGCAGCAGGCCTTTGACCAGGCCTTCGCCGGCAGCGCTGTGCTCGACCAGGTGTTCCGCCTGGTGCTGCCCGGGGGCGAGGTGCGCTGGGTCGGCGCGCGCGGGCAGCGGGTGGAAGTGGCCGACAGCGAGCGGCGCATGATCGGTGCGCTGACCGACCTGAGCGAACGCTATCAGGCGCGCGAGCAGATGAGCGAAGTGGAACGCCGCTTCCGCCTGCTGTTCGATCGCAATCCTGCACCGTTCTGGGTGTTCGACCCGGATACGCTGCGCTTCATCGAGGTCAACGACGCTGCAGTGCGCCAGTATGGCTACAGCCGCGACGAGTTCCTGGCGATGAGCATCCTCGACATCCGCCCGCGCGAAGGCTGGGACGAAGTGCGTGGTGCCATCCAGCGGGCGCAGGTGGGCGATCCCCCCGACGCGACCGTGCGCCTGCACCGGCGCAAGGACGGCAGTGTGTTCGAGGTGCGCGCACACCTGTCCAAGCTCGACTTCGACGGACAGCCCGCGTGCCTGGTGCTGGCCGAGGATGTCAGCGAGCGGCTGGCCTACGAGCGCGACCTGGCCTACCAGGCACGGCACAACCCGGCCACCGGCCTGCTCAATGTGCGCGCCCTGACCGAACAGCTGGACGAGCAGGACGAGGGCTACACCATCGCCTTCGTGCAGCTGCGCGGGCTGCAGCTGGTGGCCGATACGCTGGGCCGCGAGATCGGCGATGCGGTGCTGCAGTCGATGGCGACCCGGCTCGGGGGCCTGGGCGCACGCTGTGGCACGCTGGCGTTCCAGCCGGCCGAGGATTTCGTCTTCGCCATCGGTGCCGAGCACGATACCCAGCGCGTGCTGGACGACCTGCTGCAGATCGTGTCGGCGCCGATGCGCGGCAAGGACTCGCTGCACCAGTTCGAGCCGCGCATCGGCGTGGCCGTGCACATCGCTGGTGACGGGCACACGGCCGAGCAGGTGATCGGCATGGCCGCGCAGGCCGCGCATGCGGCGCGCGCCGAGGGCAACGTGGTGGTCTGGTTCGACGCGGCCGTGACCACGCGCCTGGCCGACCGCCTGCGCCTGGCCGGGCGCATCCATGCCGCCATCGACAACGAATTCCAGCTGTATTTCCAGCCGATCCGGCATGCCGGCGATGGCAGCCCGGCAGCGCTGGAGGCACTGCTGCGCTGGCCGCAGGCCGATGGCAGCTTCATCCCGCCCAACGAGTTCATCCAGCTGTGCGAGGACACCGGGTTGATCCTGGCACTGGGCCGCTGGGTGATCCGCGCGGCGGCGAAGGCGCAGCGCCGTCTGGTCGAGGCCGGGTGGGGTGAGTTGCCGATCGCGGTCAACGTGTCGGCGGTTCAGTTCTTCAACAGCGACCTGGTGGCCGAATTCACCCGTGCCCAGCAGGATTTCGGCCTGGCCCGTGGCGCGCTGCACGTGGAGCTGACCGAGAGCAGCCTGATGCGCAAGCCGGCACAGGCGATGCAGACCATGCAGCGCCTGCACGAGCAGGGCATCCGCGTGTCGCTGGATGATTTCGGCACCGGCTATTCCAGCATGTCCTACCTGCAGCACCTGCCGCTGGACATCCTGAAGATCGACCGCAGCTTCGTCGCCGACGTGGAAACCAATCCACGCAATGCCTCGATCTGCCGCGCGCTGCTGTCGCTGGGCCACAGCATGGGCCTGACCATCATCGCTGAAGGCGTGGAGACGCCGGGGCAGCTGGACTGGCTGGCTGCGCATGGCTGTGACCAGGTGCAGGGCTACCTGTTGGGGCGGCCGGCGCCGCTGGAACAGATCATCGACGCGCTGGATGAGGTCCCCGCCTGATCGGGTTTCGTATGTGCCGGCCAGCGGCCGGCACTACCCGACCGAAGCATGACGGGGTTTCGTATGTGCCGGCCGGCGGCCGGCACACCCGACCGAAGCATGACGGTAGTGCCGGCCGCTGGCCGGCATTCGCCCAGGACCGGGATGTGTCTGATTGCCGACCAGCGCCAGACTCGGCTACACCCCGGTGTCCACCAGATGGTCGATGAAACTGCGCACCTTCGGTGCCAGGTGGCTGCGGCTGGTATAGACCGCGAAGATGCCGATCGGCGAGGCCTCCCATTCCGGCAGCACGCGCACCAGGCGGCCATCGGCCAGCGCGTCTTCCAGCAGGAAGTCGGGCTGCAGGATGACGCCCATGCCGGCGATCGCCGCTTCACGCAGCACGTCGCCGTTGTTGGCGTGCAGCAGGCTGTTCACCGCTACTTTCACTTCGCCGCCCGGCCCCTGCAGCGGCCAGTGGTCACCGGCGGCCCAGTAGCTGTAGCCCAGGCACGCGTGCGCCTGCAGGTCCTGCGGGGTCTGAGGGGCGCCGCGTGCGGCCAGGTAGGCCGGCGCGGCGCACAGGCTCACCCGCGATTCGCCCAGGCGGCGGGCGATCAGGGTGGGGCCCGGCTCGCGGGTGATGCGGATGGCCACGTCGTAGCCTTCCTCGACCATGTCCACCAGGCGGTCGGACAGGGCCAGGTCCAGTTCCACCTGCGGAAAGCGTTCGCGGTAGCTGGCCAGCAGTGGGCCGAGGCGGGCGATGCCCCAACTGACCGGTGCATTGATGCGCAGCGTGCCGGAGGGCTCCAGCGCCTGCGCGCCGATGCTGGCCTCCAGCGCGTCGAACTCGGCCAGCAGGCGCACGCATTGGGCGTAGTAGGCGGCGCCGGTGCTGGTGGGGCTGACCCGCCGCGTGGTGCGATGGAGCAGACGGGTGGACAGGCGCTTTTCCAGCGCGGCGACCTGGCGGGTAACGCCGGCGGTGGACATGTCCAGGGCCTGGGCGGCGGCGCTGAAGCCGTTGCGCTCGACCACCGCCACGAACACGCGCATCGCCTCGAGGGTGTCCATTGTTGCGCCTTCTGAAATAAATACGGTCAATCGATCGTATTTATCGGCCCGTGAAGGCGCAATAACCTGAGCCCACTCCCTTCAAGGTGCTTTCCGATGCACGCCACGACCGCTCCTGTTTCGCCGCTGGCCCCGTATGGCGCCACCCTGCTGCGCCTGGCACTGGGCGTGCTGTTCCTGGTCCATGCGCTGACCAAGCTGCTGGTATTCACCCCGGCCGGCACGGCAGCATTCTTCGAGTCGCTGGGCCTGCCCGGCGTGCTCGGCTACCTCACCCTCGGCGTCGAGCTGGTGATCACTGTCGCGCTCCTGCTGGGCATCTATGCGCGCTGGGTGGGCCTGGTCGGCGTGCCGCTGCTGCTGGGCACCATCGTCACCGTGCACGGCGCCAACGGCTTCGGTTTCGCCAATGCCGGCGGCGGCTGGGAATACCCGGCGTTCTGGGCGCTGGCGCTGGTGGTGCTGTTCCTGGTCGGCGATGGCAAGTGGACCCTGCGTTCGCGCTGATCGCCGCCTGATCCTGCAACTGGAGAATTCCATGTCCCGCCTGCCTTCGCTGTACATCTCCCATGGTTCGCCGATGACCGCCCTGCATCCGGGCCAGGTCGGTGTGCGCCTGGCCGAGCTGGCGCGCGACCTGCCGCCGCCGCGCGCCATCGTGACGGCCTCGGCGCACTGGCTGGGCCGGCAGCCGCTGGTCGGCGCACATCCGCAGCCGCCGACGATCCACGACTTTGGTGGCTTCCCGCGCGCGCTGTTCGAACTGCAATACCCGGCGCCGGGTGATCCGGCACTGGCCGAAGAAGTGGCCGGCCGCATCGCCGCCGCAGGCCTGACAGTGGCCATCGACCCGCAGCGTGGCCTCGACCACGGCGCGTGGGTACCGCTGCGGCTGTTGCGCCCGCAGGCCGACATCCCCGTGGTGCCGGTGTCGATCCAGCCGCTGCTCGGCCCCGAGCATCAGTTCGCGTTGGGCCGTGCGCTGGCGCCGCTGCGCGAACAGGGCGTGCTGCTGGTCGGCTCGGGCAGCATCACCCACAACCTGCACGACTGGGGCGACTACCAGGACGGCAAGGAAGCGCCATACGTGCGGCCCTTCATCGAGTGGGTGGAGCAGCGGCTGGCCGCTGATGACCGCCAGGCGCTGTTCGATTACCGCCGGCAGGCCCCGTTCGCCGAGCGTGCGCACCCGACCGACGAGCACCTGCTGCCGCTGTTCTTCGCGATGGGAGCGGCCGGCGAGGGCGGTTTCGGCGCACGCCGCATCGACGCCGGCATCGATGCCGGCTTCCTGGCCATGGATCTGTACCGGTTCGACGGGGCATGAGCCGGGGCTGACGCGCGGCGGCCCCGGCCGTCGCGGTCAGGGCCGCATGTGGTAGTTTTTTCCGGGTTTCCGGCGCTGGCCCTCGTGCCTCCCCACGCGCCGCTTCCTGGAAGAAGCATGCATACCATTGAAGTCGTCCTGGCGATGCTGGTGGCCGTTGTCGCCAGCGGCTACCTGGTTCGCGTCCTCCCGTTCTCGCTGCCGTTGCCGCTGGTGCAGATCGGCCTGGGCGCGGTGATCGCCGGCGTGTTCAACCGCGGCCATGCGCTGGAGCCGGAAGTGTTCTTCCTGCTGTTCCTGCCGCCGCTGCTGTTCCTGGACGGCTGGCGCATTCCCAAGCAGGGCCTGTTCCGCGACAAGGGCGCGATCCTTGAACTGGCGTTCGGCCTGGTGGTGTTCACCGTGATCGGCGCCGGCCTGCTGATCCACTGGATGATTCCGGTGATGCCGCTGGCAGTGTGCTTCGCGCTGGCGGCCATCGTCTCGCCGACCGACCCGGTGGCGGTCGGGGCGATCGCCTCCAAGGCACCGATCCCGAAGCGCCTGATGCACATCCTGGAAGGCGAGTCGCTGCTCAACGATGCGTCCGGCCTGGTCTGCTTCCGTTTCGCGGTGGCCGCGGTGATGACCGGCTCCTTCTCGCTGGCCACGGCCTCGCTGACCTTCCTGTGGGTGGCGGTGGCCGGCCTTGCCGTGGGCGT
Organism: Stenotrophomonas sp. CASM114; assembly: GCF_049384325.1. NCBI lineage: Bacteria > Pseudomonadati > Pseudomonadota > Gammaproteobacteria > Lysobacterales > Lysobacteraceae > Stenotrophomonas > Stenotrophomonas sp. CASM114. The sequence continues at coordinate 27,374 of NZ_JBMRGJ010000010.1, forward strand.
GGCGGTCACCCTCGGCGTGTCCACCTTCCAGCGCTGGTTGTGGCGCCGCTTCGGCGAAGAGCCGGGTGCGGCGATGCTGGTCAACCTGCTGATTCCGTTCGCGGCCTACCTGCTGGCCGAAGAAATCCATGCCTCGGGCATCCTCGCTGCGGTCGCCGCCGGTATCGCGATGAGCTACGTCGAGCTGACCGGCCGTGTCTCCGGCAGCATGCGCGTGCAGCGCGCGGGCGTCTGGAACATGCTGCAGTTCAGCTTCAACGGCATCATGTTCGTGTTGCTGGGCGAGCAGCTGCCGGGCATCGTCGAGCGCGCCACCACCACCATGAACGAGTCCGGCCACCAGAGTGCATGGTGGCTGCTGGTATACGTGGTGGTGATCAACCTGGCGCTGATCCTGCTGCGCCTGCTGTGGGTATGGCTGTCGCTGCGCTGGAACCTGCTGCGCGCGCGCCGCCGTGGCCTGGAGCGGGGCGAGGCGCCGAACTGGCGCATCGTGGTGGCGACCTCGGTGGCTGGTGTGCGCGGCGCGATCACCCTGGCCGGTGTGTTGACCCTGCCGCTGTTCCTGCCCGATGGCAGTGCGTTCCCGGCGCGCGACCTGGTGATCTTCCTGGCCGCGGCGGTGATCCTGTTCTCGCTGGTCGGCGCCAGCGTGGCGCTGCCGCAGCTGCTGAAGGGCCTGCAGCTGCCAGCCGATTCGGGCGAGCGCAAGGAAGAGGACCTGGCACGCAAGCTGTCCTCGAAGGCCGCGCTGGCCGGGGTCGAACGCATGCGCCAGCAGCTGGTGATGAACCAGAACACCGAGAACGTGCAGCTGTACAACGATGCTGCCTCGCGGGTGAGCCTGCTGTACCAGCGGCACCTGGAGAAAGACAACGACGGCCCCGACGTGGACCCGGAGAAGGTGCGGCGCATGGAGCTGGGTTACCGCCAGCTGCGCAGCGCGGGCCTGAATGCCGAGCGCGAGGAACTGTTCCGGTTGACCCGGCGCGGGGTGATCTCCGATGAGATCTCGCGGCGCCTGATCCGCAACCTGGACCTGCTGGAATCGCGCAAGCGCGAATGACGCGGCGGTCGTGCGCCGTCGAGCGGGGTCAGGTCCCTTTCCGCAGGAAAGGGACCTGACCCCAGGTCGGAACAGCGGGTTATTCCGGCTTCTGGTCCAGGAAATACACCTCGACCTTGCCCTTGACCTTGATGGTCATCGGATTGCCGCGGCGGTCGCGGGCCTTGCCGGCCTGCACGCGGATCCAGCCTTCGCTGACCGAGTATTCCTCGACGTTGTCGCGCTCGACGTCGTTGAAACGCACGCCAACGCCGCGCTCCAGCGCCTGTGCATCATGGAAGGGGCTGGCCGGGTTGATCGCCAGGTGGTCGGGAGGGGTATCGCTCATCGCTTCATTCACAGTGACGGCCACCAAGGCCGGCTTCAGCGGCACAGGATAAACCGTAGAATGCGGGCCTGCCCCAGAGGACGTTCCGCCATGCCCGACAACAGCGACTATTTCGACTTCGAGGAAGACATCCACGACTTCGACGAGGAGGGCTTCGAGGCGCGGGTCTGGAACCTGCTGGTGCTGATCAACCCGGGCGACGAAGAGCTGGCCCTGCAGCAGTTCAACCGCTGGCGCGAGCACCTGTCCGAGGACGGGCAGCCGCTGGAAGCGGACAGCGACTGGCTGCCGGCCCTGTTCACGGCCATCGCCTGGCAGTCCGGTTTCGATGTGGAGCGCGATGACCTGGAATCGCTGCAGTCGGCGGTGAACGAGCTGTCGGCGCGCTTCAACCTGCAACTCGACTGGGGCGGCGACCTGGACGACGAGGACTTCGCCGAGGGCCTGGACGGCGTGCAGCTGATGTCCACCGCCTTCGACCGCCTGCGCGAGCACAACTACACGCTGTGGAGCGTGGATGCCGGCAGCGACGGCTTCACCGGCGTGATGGCGCTGACCCGCGACGACGACGCGATGCTGGCGCTGTGCTCGCTGCTGAACGTGGAAATCCGGCTGGGCAGCGACCCGTTCTGAGCGATGGGCCGATCCGCCGGGCACGACCCGGCGGGGACGATCTGCTGGGCGCGGCCTACGGCCGGTACTGCGCCCTGGCGTTGGCAATCACCGCTTTGACCAGGTCACGGTCGGTGTGCCGGGAAATCGCCCGCGCACCGAGCGCTATTGCCTGTGCGCGCAGCTCGGCAGTGACGTCGTAGTGAGCACCGCTGGCCTTGTTCTGGAAGGCCCGCGGGGGAATGCCGAGCTGCGCCGCCATCGCGTGCAGCTCGGCCAGGGTGTCGGCCATCAGGTGCGCCCAGCGCTGTCCGCGCCAGGGATGCACCGCGTCATCGACGTAGACCGTCACCGCCGCGGCCGGTTCAGGCCTGCGGCTTGCTGTCGCTGTCAGCGGCCGGGGCGGCCTCGGCAGCGGCTTCTTCGGCCGCGTCGCCTTCGACGGCTTCGCCTTCTTCGCCTTCAGCAGCGTCGACGCCTTCGAACTCGGCAACCAGCTTGTCCAGGTATTCGTCAGCGGTCTGCTCGGATTCGGCAGCCAGGGTGTCCAGCAGCTTCTGCAGCAGTTCGGAGTACTCCAGGTTGACCTTGCGGCCTTCCTTCTCCTGCACGTTGGCCAGGTGCTTGAGCATGGCCAGCATCGGCACCGGGTTTTCGGCGTTGCCCATGGTCTGGCCGCCGATGGCCAGCAGCCACTCACGGCCCTGCAGGCCGATGGCCGCTACCACCTGGCCGTCTTCGTTGGTCAGCACGGCATGGTTCTGCACCTGCTGCTGGGCATTCAGGCGGAGGAACGGGCGCTTGGCCTGCTGCTTCTTGCGCTTGTCGCGCTTGGCCTTGGAGTTCTGGGACATGGGGTGGGGTCACCTGGAAGCGGAAAGACCGCCATTGTACCGGCCGCACGCAGGCGGGGTCAGATCCCTTTCCATGGGAAAGGGATCTGACCCCGGTTCAATGTGCCACGGGCGCGGCCTCACCTTGCGCGGCCTGCACGTCCGGGTCGGCGGTCGGCGCCGACAGTCCCACCTGCGGGCCGGCACCGGCCAGGGCGGCCGCTTCGGCGGCCTGGGTCATCACCACGATGCTGATGCGGCGGTTGATCGGGTTCTGCGGGTCGGCCTTGTCGAACAGCACCGACGAAGACAGGCCGACCACGCGGGTGATCTTGCTGTCCTCCAGGCCACCGTCCACCAGCGCACGCCGTGCGGCGTTGGCACGATCGGCGCTCAGCTCCCAGTTGCCGTAGCCGCGCGCGGCCGAATAGGCGGTGATGTCGGTGTGGCCGGTCAGGCTGATCCGGTTCGGCACGTGGTTCAGGTAGTTGGCCAGCTCGTGCAGGATCTGCTGCGTATACGGCTTCAGCGTAGCGCTGCCGAGGTCGAACATCGGCCGGTTCTGCTTGTCCACGATCTGGATGCGCAGGCCTTCCGGGGTCAGGTCCAGCAGCAGCTGGTCCTTGAACGGCTCCAGTGCCTGGCTCCTGCTGATCGCTTCCTGCAGTTCCTTCATCAACGCTTCCAGCTGCTGCTTGTCGCGCTGCTGCTGGTCCACCGGCTGCGGCACCGCTTCCTTCTGGTTCTGGAAGGGATCGTTGCTGCTGCCGCGCGAGATGTCGGTGGCACCACCCAGCTTGATCATCGAGGTGCTGGCGCCGCCCGGGCCGGCCATGCCGGGCGCCGGCGTGGCGTTCTGTCCGCTCAGCGGGCTGGGGTTGCGGAAGTACTCGGAAATGGCCGCACGGTCGTTCTTGTTGGTGGTGGCCATCAGCCACAGCACCAGGAAGAACGCCATCATCGCGGTCACGAAGTCAGCATAGGCCACCTTCCACGAACCGCCATGATGGGCGGCGTGGCCGGCCTTCTTGACCCGGCGGACGATGACAGTGGGCTTGGTCTCGGCCATGGTTTACTTGACCGTCTTCAGGTGCTGCTCGAAATCGGAGAAGGCCGGGCGCACGTTCGACGGCAGCGTCTTGCGGGCGAATTCCAGCGCGATCTTCGGGTTGTAGCCGCGCAGGCAGGCCAGCAGGGCGGTCTTGACCGATTCGTAGATGCGGCTGTCCTGCTCGGCGCGTGCCTCCATTGCTGCCGCCATCGGGCCGACGAAGCCGTAGCCCAGCAGGATGCCGAGGAAGGTACCGACCAGCGCGCCGGCCACGTGGCCACCGACCTCGACGATGTCACCGCCGATCGAGCCCATGGTGATGACGATGCCGAGCACCGCCGCGACGATGCCGAAACCGGGCAGTCCGTCGGCGACCTTGGTCAGCACCTGCGACGGCGCCATGGCCTCGGCGTGGTGCTTTTCCAGTTCCAGCTCCAGCAGCGGCTCCAGCTCGTGCGGCTCGATGTTGCTGCCGATCATCAGGCGCAGGCAGTCGGTGATGAAGTCGATCAGGTGGTGGTCGGCCTGCACCTTGGGGTAGTTGGCGAACAGGGCGCTCTCGGCCGGCCGCTCGACATGGTCTTCCAGGGCCATGAAGCCTTCGCGGCGAGCCTTGTTGAGCAGTTCATAGAGCAGGCTGAGGACATCGATGTAGTCCTGCTGCTTGTAGCGCGGACCCTTGAAGACACCGACCATGGCCTGCAGGGTCTGCTTGACCGTCTTGGCCGGGGTGCCGACCAGGAACGCGCCCAGTGCGGCACCGCCGATGATGACCAGTTCGTAGGGCTGCCAGAGGGCACCCAGGCGGCCGTGGGCACCGAGGTAGCCCCCGATCACGCTGATGATGACGACCAGGAATCCAACGATGATGAGCATGGGGCGACGCAAGGAGAGGGGATATCTCCTTGTCGGCCCGTCACCCGGTTTTCTGAAGAGGGAATTCTGTGAAATCGGTCAGCGGGGTGTTTCAGCCCGCCACACCGCTTTCCGCGCCGCCACGCTGCAACGGGTCGGGCCAGGGCTCGCCATTGCCGGTGAACGAAAGTGAGACGGAGTTCAGGCAGTGGCGCTCGTAGGTGGGCGGCGGACCATCCGGGAACACGTGGCCGAGGTGGCTGCCGCAGCGCGCGCAGGTGATCTCGGTGCGCACCATGCCATGGCTGGTATCGCGGATCTCGCGCACGTGCGCCGGGTCGAACGGGGCGAAGAAGCTGGGCCAGCCGGTGCCGGAATCGAACTTGGTGCTGGAGCGGAACAGCGGCAGCGCGCACAGCCGGCAGCAGTAGACGCCCTCGCGCTTGTTGTCCAGGAACACGCCGCAGAACGGCGCTTCGGTACCGTGCTGCAGCAGCACGCGGCGCTCTTCGCTGCTGAGGCCGGCGATCAGCGCCTCGGTCTGGGTGGCAGTGGGGGGCGTCAGGTCGAAGGCAGTCATGCCGGCTCTCCGTGGGGTCGATGGCCTGGGGATGCCGGGAAACGTGGGGGTGCCGGCGCGCGCTTGCAAGTGTGACGGCCGTTCATGGGCGGCACACAGGTGCAGGCGCAAGGTAAATGCGATCCACGCCGGAGCGTGCCATGAAACCGACCCTTCCCCTGCTGCTGATGGCCCTGTTGCCCACGTTGGCGCTGGCCCAGGTGCCTGCTGCCGACCCGACGGTCACCCGCAGCGCGACCACCGTGGCTCCGGCGCCGGTGGTACCGCCGCTGCAGGCCGCACGCCCGCAGCCGCAGGTGCTGCCGTCGCCGCAGCCGGCGCAGCCGATCAGGTCCACGGGTCCTGCCCGGATTGCGCCCGCCCCGGCGCCGAGGCCGGCCGACAAGGTCTATGACCGCAATGGCCGCATCGTGCCTGGCGTGCGCCCGGCTGGCCCGAACCGGGTGTTCGATTCGCGTACCGGCCGCTATTACGACAGCGTGCCGGCCGGCGATGGGCAGCAGATCAAGCGCTGACCTCGGATGCCAGGCAAGGGTGGCAGCTTCCACACACTGCACGGCCTGAACGCACGAAAACAACATCCTGCCGATCACTGCTTTTTCGCCTGCGATTAACCGTGCCGGGACCACCGTGGCCCTGCGCCGGCATTCCGCCGCCGCATGTCCTTTGTCCACTGGATCGCGATCATGAAAAACCAGCAGAACCGTCATCCCGGCAAGGAACCGCAGGGCCGCAACCCGCAGCATCAGCAGCAACAGCAACAGATGGAACCGCAGCAGCCGCACAAGGGTGGCAAGCAGCAGGAACAGCGCTCGCAGAAGCATCCGCAGCAGCGCTGACTGTCGACATGACCGGGGTCAGAGCCCGCTGCGCGGGATCTGACCCCTTGCCTGACCCCGACCGGGGCCGGATCCCGCAGCGCGGGCTCTGACCCCAACCTGCGACCGCCTCAATCCGGAATCGGCAGGCTCAGCGTTTCCTTCACTTCTTCCATCACGATGTAGCTTTTGGATTCACGCACATGCGGCAGTGTCAGCAAGGTGCTGCCGAGCAGCTTGCGGTAGGAGGCCATCTCACTGATCCGCGCCTTCAGCAGGTAATCGAAGTCGCCCGAGACCAGATGGCACTCGAGCACATTGGGCAGCTTCAGGGCGGCGCGCCGGAACTCTTCGAAGATGTCACCGGACTTGTAGGCCAGGCTGATCTCTACGAATACCAGCAGGCTGGCCTTCACCGCCGCCGGGTCCAGGTGGGCGTGGTAGCCGGTGATCACCGCTTCGCGCTCGAGCCGGCGCACGCGCTCGGTGCACGGGGTGGTCGACAGGCCGACCCGCTCACCCAGTTCGGTGAAGGAAATACGGCCCTCCGCCTGCAGGATGCGCAGGATCTTGCGGTCGATCTTGTCCAGTTCGCGGGTACGGGTGGCCATGGCCGTCAACCTTGGGGAATGAATTGCAGGAGAACATCCTGCCGGTTGATTTCAAATCAGGCAAATCAACTGGGATTGGCTGTCTATACTTCCCCAATTATGGTCCCGGCACGCTCCAGTGCAGGGAATGATCGGGTTGGAGAAGTCCCATGCGAGTCCTAGTTCTCGGCAGCGGCGTGATCGGCACCACCAGTGCCTGGTACCTGCGACAGGCCGGGTTTGAAGTCACGGTCATCGACCGCCAACCCGGCCCGGCGCTGGAAACCAGCTTCGCCAATGCCGGCCAGCTGTCGTTCGGCTACACCTCGCCGTGGGCCGCCCCGGGCGTGCCGAAGAAGGCCATCGGCTGGCTGTTCGAGAAGCATGCGCCGCTGGCGATCAAGCCGGGCATGGACCTGGCCCAGTACCGCTGGCTGTGGCAGATGCTGCGCAACTGCACCCACGAGCGCTACGCGATCAACAAGGCGCGCATGGTGCGCATGTCCGAGTACAGCCGCGACTGCCTGAACGAGCTGCGCGCGCAGATCGGCATCGAGTTCGAAGGCCGCGACCTGGGCACCACGCAGCTGTTCCGCACCCAGCAGCAGCTGGATGCCTCCGCGCAGGACATCGAGATCCTGGCTCAGTACGGCGTGCCGTACGAGGTGCTGGACCGCGCCGGCATCATCCAGGCCGAACCGGCCCTGGCCCATGTCGACGGCCTGGTCGGCGCGCTGCGCCTGCCGCGTGACCAGACCGGCGACTGCCAGCTGTTCACCCGGCGCCTGGCGCAGATGTGCGTGGACGCCGGCGTCGAGTTCCGCTTCGACCAGGACATCACCGGCCTCGAGTTCGAGGGCGACCGCATCACCGGCGTGCGCATCGACGGCAAGCTGGAAACCGCCGACCGCTTCGTGGTCGCGCTCGGCAGCTATTCGCCGGCGCTGGTCGCACCGCTGGGCATGCACCTGCCGGTGTACCCGCTGAAGGGCTATTCGCTGACCCTGCCGATCACCGACCCGGCGATGGCGCCGACCTCGACCATCCTCGACGAGAGCTACAAGGTGGCGGTGACCCGCTTCGACGACCGCATCCGCGTCGGTGGCATGGCCGAAGTGGCCGGTTTCGACCTGTCGCTGTCGCAGCGCCGTCGCGAGACCCTGGAGCTGGTGGTCAGCGACCTCTACCCGAAGGGCGGCGACCTGTCGCGCGCACAGTTCTGGACAGGCCTGCGCCCGGCCACGCCGGACGGCACGCCGGTGATCGGCGCCACGCCGTTCCGCAACCTGTACCTCAACACCGGCCACGGCACCCTGGGCTGGACCATGGCCTGCGGCTCGGGCCGTTACCTGGCCGACCTGATGAGCGCGCGCCAGCCGCAGATCAGCACCGAAGGCCTGGATATTTTCCGCTACGGCCAGTACGGTCACGCCCCGCAACATGAGAACCGCACATGCGTCCTGCCCGCGTGCTGATCGATCTGGGCGCCCTGCGCAGCAATTACCGGCTTGCCCGTGAACTGGGCGGTGGCAAGGCCCTGGCGATCATCAAGGCCGATGCCTATGGCCATGGCGCGGTGCGCTGTGCACAGGCGCTGGAAGGCGAGGCTGATGGTTTCGGCGTGGCCACCATTGAAGAGGCGCTGGAACTGCGCCAGGCCGGGATCCGTGCGCCGATCCTGCTGCTGGAAGGCATCTTCGAACCCAGTGACATGGCGCTGGTGGCCGAGCACGATTTCTGGTTCGCGGTGGGTTCGCCGTGGCAGCTGGAAGCGCTGGTCGCATTCGACAGCCCGCGCCCGCTGACCGTGTGGCTGAAGCTGGACAGCGGCATGCATCGCCTCGGCCTGGACGTGGACAGCTTCCGCGCCGCGCATGCACGCCTGTCGGCGCTGCCGCAGGTCGAGCGCATCGTGCTGATGACCCACCTGGCGCGTGCCGACGAGCTGGACAGCGAACGCACCCATGAACAGGCGGCGACCTTCGCGCGCGCCATCGACGGCCTGGACGGCGAGACCAGCGTGTGCAATTCGCCGGCACTGCTGGGCTGGCCGGATGTACGCAGCGACTGGGTGCGCCCGGGCCTGATGCTGTACGGCGCCAATCCGCTGCCGGACAACACCGCGCTGACCGAGCGCCTGCGCCCGGTGATGACGATGCAGTCGAAGGTGATTGCCGAGCGCTGGATCGAGGCCGGTGAGCCGGTGGGCTATGGCGCACGCTTCGTGGCCAAGGCGCGCACCCGCGTGGGCGTGGTCGCGCTTGGCTATGCCGACGGTTATCCGCAGTTCGCCCCCAACGGCACGCCGGTACTGATCGATGGCCAGCCCGGCGTACTGATCGGGCGCGTGTCGATGGACATGCTGACGGTGGACCTGACCGCGCATGCGCAGGCCGGCATCGGCAGTGTGGTGGAACTGTGGGGTTCTGCGCCGACGCTGTCGGAACTGGCGCCGCGCTGCGGCGTGAGTGCCTACCAGCTGCCGTGCGCGGTCAAGCGCGTGGCGAAAGTCTACGTGTAGAGCCGAGCCCGCGCTCGGCTCTGGTGGTAGCAGCCGACCTTGGTCGGCACCGTGCAATGCGTGTCGACCAAGGTCGACACCTGCCGGCAGGTAGAGCTGCCCGGAATCATCGTGCAGCAGTAGCCCGCGTGCTCAGCTCGCGCTTCACCCAGTCGTCGATCAGGCGCTTCTCGTAGCGCAGCGGATCGCTGTCGCTCTTCAGCCCCAGGTTGTGCAGGTAGCCGGTGTCGCTGAGCTTGGCTTCTCCCTCATCGACGATGCGACCACTGGCGTCCTTCAGCGTGTACTGCAGGGTGATCCGCGGCGGATAGATGTCGCGCATGATCCGGATGTCGCTGCCGCGCGGGCCGTGCCAGGGCTCGTAGTCGCCGGCGCGCTTGATGTCGACCAGGGTCACGTCCAGGGTCTGCCCGGGCTGCAGCGGCTTGGCCGCCGTGGTCTGCACGTAGCTGGCCAGCTGCTGCACCCAGTTGCCGCGTTCGGCCTCGAAGCGGTTGGTGCTCTGGCGGATTTCGGTGAATCCGGCTGGATCGTCCCACTTCACGCTGACCGGGCCATTGGCCTGCAGCGCGCGGGGCGCATCCGGATCGGTGACGGCGCGCGGCGCGGCGTTCGCGCTGCCCGCCATGAGGGCGCCTGCCAGCAGCAGGGCAGTGGCCAACGAGCGGTTCATGACGGTCTCCTGCGTCCCATCGACGGGGACGATGCGGTTTACAGATCGAGTGTGATCCTGCTTTCCAGCCACCGCAACGGCCGATTGCGACACCGACAAGAGCGGTTGCCGCCAATTCATCGTCGTCAACCATGACTGACGGCGCTTGACGCTGTGAATACGCGCTTTGGAAGATGCTGTGCTTCCAATCCGGCCCGTCCAGACGCCCTTGTCCACACTGCCGCCCCTCGTGGAGCGCCCACCGATGATGGTGCAGGCGCCCGAACCCGACCTGCATCATGGCGTGCTTGAGCGCATCAACGCTGGTTTCTGCGTGATCCAGGTGCTGTTCGAGGGCGATCGTGCGGTCGACTATCGTTTCCTCGAGGTCAACGATGCCTTCGAGCGCCACACCGGGCTGAAGGATGCGCGTGGACAGCGCATGACCGAGCTGGAACCCAACCATGAGCAGGACTGGTTCCGCATCTACGGCGAGGTCGCACGCAGCGGCCGTCCCGCCCAGTTCGAGATGGAAGCGCGTGCGCTGGGTCGTTCGTTCGCGGTCGACGCGGTGCGCGTGGGCCGGCCAGGCGAGGACAAGGTCGGCATCCTGTTCTTCGACATCACCGCGCGCAAGCAGATGGAAGTGGAGCTGGGCGAGAGCGAAGCGCGCTTCAGCGCACTGGCCGACGGCCTGCCGATGCCGGTGTGGGTGCTCGATGAGCGCGGCCATGCCCGTTTCGTCAACAGCGCCTTCAGCGAGTTCTTCGGTGGCGACGAGACGCGTGTGCCGGAAGATGTCTGGCGCGGCCTGGTGCATCCGGACGATGCGTCGGTATTCGAATACGAACTGCAGGAAGCGCTGAAGGCGCAGCGTTCGATGCACGCGCTGGTGCGTGCGCGGCGCGCCGATGGCCAGTGGCGTTGGCTGGAGATGAACGCACGCCCGCGTTTCTCGCGGATGGGCCGCTTCATCGGCCTGGCCGGCAGCAGCCCGGACGTGACCGAACGCCGCGAGATCGAACTGGCCCGCGAGGAACTGCTGCAGTCCGAACGCGCCGCGCGCAGCGCTGCGGAGAACATGGCGCGGCTGAAGGACGAGTTCCTGGCCACGCTGTCGCATGAACTGCGTACGCCGCTGACCACCATCCTCGGGTGGAGTGAGCTGCTGCTGCAGCGTGTGGACAACACCAGCCCTCTGTACAAGGGCCTGAACGTGATCGCCAACAGCGCCGGCGCGCAGAAGCGGCTGATCTCGGACATGCTGGACCTCAGCAGCATGCTGCTGGGCAAAGTGCAGCTGGAGGTGGAAGTGCTGGACCTGCGCACGGTGCTGGGCGAGGCCATCGGCGCGCAGGAACTTGTGGCCGAAGGCAAGGCACTGGACGTGCACCTGCAGCTGCCCGAACAGCCGAGCCTGGTGCTGGGCGATGCCACGCGCCTGCAGCAGGTGTTCTGGAACCTGCTCTCGAACGCGATCAAGTTCACCCCGGCTGAAGGCCGCATCGACCTGCAGCTGCGGGCCGACGGCAACCACTGGGAGATCACCGTGCGCGACACCGGTGATGGCATCGCACCCGAATTCCTCAATCACCTGTTCAGCCGCTTCCGCCAGGCCGATGGCACCACCACCCGGCGCCATGGTGGACTGGGACTGGGCCTGGCGATCGTGCAGCAGCTGGTCGAACTGCATGGCGGCACGGTCGCTGCGGCCAGCGAGGGCCACGGCCATGGCGCCACGTTCACCGTGCGCCTGCCGCAGCACCTTCCCGATGCCGAGCGGCGCCCGCTGCGCGAAGTGATCAGCGGGCCGATCCTGGAACCGGTGATCGTCGAGCCGTATCCGCTGCGCGGCATGCACGTGCTGGCGGTGGAAGACCAGCCGGAAGTGCTGGAGTACCTGCGGCGCATGCTGGAAGAGCAGGGCGCCAGCGTATCGGCGGCCAGTTCGGCCGGTGAGGCGCTGGCGTTGCTGGCCGACACCGGCCATCTGCAGTACCACGTGATGCTGACCGACATCGGCATGCCGGGCATGGATGGTTATGGCCTGGTGCGCACGCTGCGCGAGGACATGGGCGTGGATGCCACGACCCTGCCCGCGGTCGCCGTCACCGCGCTGGCGCGTGCCGATGACCGCCGCCGTGCGCTGGCGTCGGGTTTCCAGGAACACGTGGCCAAGCCGTACTCGGTGGCGCAGCTGGTGGCTGCGGTGCGCAAGGTGCAGGTACCCCGCGCCGACAGCGCGCTGCACTGAGCATTCACGGCCGATCGGCGACCCTGCATGCAGGAGGTCGCCGATGTCCCGCATAGCTCCCCGTATCCATACCGATCCGGCGCAGATCGCGCGCCTGGAAGCCCTGCTGCCGCAGCTGGAAGGCGAAACGCAGGTGGAACTGATTCTGCACGATGGCCGCCGCCTGCTCGGCACGGTGGCCGTGAGGCCAACCGTGCAGCAGTACCGCAACGTCGCTGGTGATGAAGGCAGCAACGGCCAGTTGCGCCTGGATGACTACGACACGCCGGTGCAGCAGCACCATGTGTGGCTGGACGAGATCGCCAGCATCAACCGCCTGCCACCCAAGGCGCCTTGATCCGATATAGAGCCGGGCCCACGCTCGGCTGGCGCCCGAGCGTGGGCGACGGTGCTACAGATGCGTCAATGCTCGAACAAGGTCGGCGTCGCTTCGAACCGGCGCGCGTAGGCGCGTTCTTCCGCCACCCGGGCCACCTCTTCATCGGCCAGGTCCGGTGCGCCGTATACCGCATAGGCCACGCTGCCATCGGCGCCATGGCCGACCTGGTGCAGCCGGTAGCGCGAGTGCCCGCCGCCGGTGTCCTCGGGGTAGTGCACGGGCGGATGGCTGCCTTCCAGGTCCATTTCACTGTTGTCGACCACGCCACCGACGAACAAGGCTCGCATGCAGGTTCTCCTGGGTTTCCGGGGGAGCCTCTACCCTGAACGTTTCAATGTTTCTGGCGGATCAAGGCCCCGTTCGGGTTTCGCAAAGCGGGCCGCCGGGGCCGGCCCGGCCAAGCCGGTACAATGGACGGCCCTCACGCTTGAAGTACCCGCGCCGATGGCCTCCAGCGACGACGCCCCCCTGCAGACCCTGCTCCTGCCGTTCTCCCAAGGCGCCCTGCGCTGGCCGGAGGGCCCGGTGGCTTTCCTGCGTGCCCGCGATGGCTGGCCGCTGCGCGAAGCGGCCGGCAACCGCGAGCTGCACTGCGAACAGAGCTTTGCCCCGTTCGCGCAGCCGCTGCAGCAGGCCGCCGGCTGGACCGTCAGCGGCCAGCTGGACGATGTGGCCGGCAAGGGCCGTTACCCGCTGGTGCTGGTGCTGCCGCCGCGCCAGCGTGAAGAAGCCCGTGCGCTGTTCGCCCGCGCGCTGGCGCTGGTCGCCGAGGGCGGCCGTATCGTCGCCTGCCAGTCCAACAACGAAGGCGCGCGCTCCGGTGAAGGCGACCTCAAGCAGCTGGCCGGTCTCGGCGGCTGCCTGACCAAGAACCACTGCCGCGTGTACTGGACCGCCCCGCTGCAGGGCCAGCACGACGCCGACCTGGCCAAGCGCTGGTCGGCGCTGGATGCGGTGCGCCCGATCATGGGCGGACGCTTCCTCAGCCGCCCGGGCGTGTTCGCCTGGGACCGCATCGATCCGGCATCGGCGCTGCTGGCCGAGCACCTGCCGGCCGACCTGGCCGGCCGCGCCGCCGACCTTGGCGCAGGCTACGGCTATCTCTCGCGCGAGCTGCTGGAACGCTGCCCGAAGATCACCGCGCTGGACCTGTACGAGGCCGAGCAGCGTGCGCTGGCCCTGGCCGAACTGAACCTGGCGCCGCCGCCGCGCGCGCTGCCGCTGCGCTTCCTGTGGCGCGACGTCACCGCCGGCATCGAGCCGGGCTACGACGTCATCATCAGCAACCCGCCGTTCCACACGCCGTCGCGTGCCGACCGCCCGGACATCGGCCAGCGCTTCATCGCCGTGGCCGCGCAGGCGCTGCGCCCGGGCGGGCGCCTGTACGTGGTGGCCAACCGCCATCTGCCGTACGAGCACACCCTCAACGACAGCTTCGGTGCGGTGCGCGTGGTCGCCGAGCGCGACGGTTTCAAGCTGGTTGAAGCAGTGAAGGGGAAGGGCAAGTGAAGCTGGTCAAGCTGATCGCCAACCTGGGCTATGGCAGCCGCAAGCAGGTGCAGTGGATGTTCCGCGAAGGCCGCGTCACCGACGCCGACGGTGAGGTGCTGTACGCCGATGACCAGGTGCCGCACGAGGCGATCCGCGTCGATGGCGAGCCGCTGGACCCGCCGGTGGGGCTGTCGATCGCGCTGCACAAGCCCGCCGGCTACACCTGTTCGACCAAGGACACCGGCCGCCTGATCTACGACCTGCTGCCGCCGCGCTTCCGCGACCGTGATCCGGTGCTGTCCACGGTGGGCCGCCTCGACCGCGAGACCAGTGGCCTGCTGCTGCTGACCGACGATGGCGGCCTGCTGCACCGGATCATCTCGCCGAAGTCGAAGCTGCCGAAGGTCTACGAAGTCGAGTTGAGCGAGGACCTGCGCGGCGACGAAGTGGCGTTGTTCGCCAGCGGCACGCTGATGCTGGAGTCCGAGAAGACGCCCCTGCTGCCGGCTGAACTCGAAGTGCTGGAGGCGCGTCGCGCACGCCTGGTGCTGCATGAAGGCCGCTACCATCAGGTACGCCGCATGTTCGCCGCCACCGGCAACCACGTGCAGGCCCTGCACCGCAGCCGCGTCGGCGGGCTGGACCTGCAGGGGCTGGACGAAGGGCAATGGCGGCAGCTCACTTCCACCGACCTGGATACGTTGTTCGCTCCATGACCCCCTTCGCTGCGCTGCCGTTCCTGCCCGACGCCGTCATCTTCGACATGGACGGCCTGATGATCGACAGCGAGCGGGTCTCGCTGGCCTGCTGGAGCGAGGCCGCCGACGAATTCGGGCTGGGCCTGGAGGAAGCGGTGTTCCTGCGCATGGTCGGCCTCGGCGACCACGATACGCATGCGTTGCTGCGCGCGCAGGGCATCGAGGACAGCGTGATCGACGCGGTGGCGGCGCGTTGCCATGAGCTGTACGAAGCACGCACGCAGACCGGGCTGCCGCTGCGGCCGGGCATCCTGGAGCTGCTGGAGCTGCTGAAGGCGCACGCGGTACCGCGTGCGGTGGCGACCACCACGCGGCAGCCGCGCGCCAACCGCAAGTTGGCGGCCGCAGGCCTGCTGCCGTACTTCGATGCCGTGATCACCAGTGGTGATGTGGCGCGGCCGAAGCCGGCGCCGGATATCTACCTGCTGGCCGCGCAGCGGCTGGGCCAGGCGCCCGAACGTTGCCTGGCGCTGGAAGATTCACCGGCCGGCACGCGGGCCGCACTGGCCGCCGGCATGACCGTGATCCAGGTGCCGGACCTGGTGCATCCGGATGAAGAGCTGCGCGCACTGGGCCACCGCATCGTCGACTCGCTGGTGGACGCGCACGCCCTGCTGCTGCCGCTGCTGCCGAAGTAGCGGTGGGTGCCGACCTTGGTTGGCACTGAGCCGGGCATGGGCTCGGCTCCACATCTTCTGGTGGGTGCCGACCGTTGGTCGGCACACCTGTTCAATCACACCCGCCCGAACACCAGCGCAGCGTTGGTGCCACCGAAGCCGAAGCTGTTGGACATCACCGTGTCCAGCTTCTGCTCGCGGCTCTCGCGCAGGATCGGGAAGCTCTCCACCTTCGGGTCCAGCTCGCCGATGTTGGCCGAACCGGCGACGAAGCCATCGCGCATCATCAGCAGGCAGTAGATCGCCTCGTGCACGCTGGCCGCGCCCAGCGAATGGCCGGACAGCGCCTTGGTCGAGGACAGCGGTGGTACCGCATCGCCGAACACTTCACGGATCGCGTTGAGCTCGGTGACATCGCCCAGCGGGGTCGAGGTGCCGTGGGTGTTGAGGTAGTCCAGCGGGCGATCGACGCCCTGCAGTGCCATCTTCATGCAGCGCACCGCGCCCTCGCCGGACGGCGCGACCATGTCGGCGCCATCGGAGGTCACGCCGTAGCCGATCAGCTCGGCATGGATGCGCGCGCCACGCGCAACGGCGTGGTCGTAGTCCTCCAGCACCAGCATGCCGCCGCCACCGGCGATGACGAAGCCGTCGCGGTCCTTGTCGTACGGACGCGAGGCGCTGGCCGGGGTCTCGTTGAAGCTGGTCGACAGCGCGCCCATCGCATCGAACATCACGCTCATCGACCAGTGCAGGTCTTCACCGCCACCGGCGAACATGATGTCCTGCGCACCGTGGCGGATCATGTCCGCGGCAGCCCCGATGCAGTGCGCCGAGGTCGCGCAGGCGGCCGACAGCGAGTAGCTGACGCCCTTGATCTGGTAGGCCGTGGCCAGGCAGGCCGAGACCGTCGAGCACATCGTGCGCGGCACCATGTACGGGCCGACCTTGCGCACGCCACGTTCGCGCAGCAGGTCGACCGCGCCGATCTGCCATTCGCTGGAGCCGCCGCCGGAACCGGCGATCAGGCCGGTGCGCAGGTTGCTGACCTGCTCGGGGCTGAGCCCGGCATCGGCGATGGCATCGCGCATGGACAGGTAAGCGAAGGCCGCCGCATCGCTCATGAAGCGCTTCTGCTTGCGGTCGATCAGCGCCTCCAGATCGAGGTCGACGCGACCGCCGACCTGGCTGCGCAGGCCCGCTTCGGCATGGTCGGCCAAGGCGGTGATGCCCGAGCGCCCTTCGCGCAGCGCGGCCGAAACGGTATCCAGATCATTGCCGAGGCAGGACGTGATGCCCATGCCGGTGATGACGACGCGACGCATCAGAAGCTCCCGGTTTCAGTGAACAGGCCGACGCGCAGGTCGCGCGCGCTGTAGATTTCGCGGTCATCCACGTACATGCGGGCGTCCGACTGGGCCATCACCAGCTTGCGGTTGATGACACGGCTGATGTCGATCTCGTAGCGCACGAGCTTGGCGTCCGGCAGTACCTGGCCGGTGAACTTCACCTCGCCGCAGCCGAGTGCGCGGCCCTTGCCGGGGGCACCCAGCCAGGTCAGGAAGAAGCCGGTCAGCTGCCACATGGCGTCCAGGCCCAGGCAGCCGGGCATCACCGGGTCGCCGATGAAGTGGCAGCCGAAGAACCACAGGTCCGGGCGGATATCCAGCTCGGCGCGTACCATGCCCTTGCCGTGCGGTCCGCCGTCCTCGTGGATGTCGGTGATGCGGTCGAACATCAGCATCGGATCGTTGGGCAAACGGCCGGCGGCGGTGCCGAACAGTTCACCGCGTGCGCTGGCCAGCAGCTGTTCGCGGTTGAACGCGTGGAGACGGGTCATGAAGCACAATCCTGGAAGCGGGGAAACAGGGAAACAAGCGTTCGAGGATGCCCGTGGAAACTGCGCCGATCAAACATTTCAACCGTACGCAACCGTAGTGTTTTCAATGGAATACGCGCATCCTGTTGATGTGCAACGACCATACTTCGGCGTGTGGCCCGTTCGGCACGCCCCCGCCCTTTCCGCCTGACATGACCCGACTGCGCAAGATCATCCACGTCGACATGGACGCGTTCTACGCGTCGGTGGAGCAGCGCGACGATCCGTCACTGCGCGGCAAGCCGGTGGTTGTGGCATGGCGCGGCGCGCGCTCGGTGGTGTGTGCGGCGTCCTACGAGGCACGCGTGTTCGGCGTGCGTTCGGCGATGCCGGCGCTGCGCGCCGAACGCCTGTGTCCGGACGCGATCTTCGTGCCGCCGGACTTTGCACGTTACAAGGCGGTGTCACGCCAGGTACGCGAGATATTCCTGCGCCACACCGACCTGGTCGAGCCGTTGTCGCTGGACGAGGCCTACCTGGACGTGACCGAGCCGAAGAGCGGCATCGAACTGGCCACCGACATCGCCCGCACCATCCGTGCGCAGATCCGCGAGGAGACGAACCTGACCGCTTCAGCCGGGATCGCGCCGAACAAGTTCCTGGCCAAGATCGCTTCGGACTGGCGCAAGCCCGATGGCCAGTTCGTGATTCCACCGCAGCGGGTGGACGCCTTCCTGCTGCCGCTGCCGGTGAACCGGGTGCCAGGCGTCGGCAAGGTGATGGAAGGCAAACTTGCCGCGCGTGGCATCGTCACCTGCGGCGACCTGCGGCAGTGGTCCCTGGTCGACCTGGAAGAGGCGTTCGGCAGTTTCGGCCGCAGCCTGTACAACCGTGCACGCGGCATCGACGAGCGGGCGGTGGAACCGGACCAGCAGGTACAGTCGATCTCCTCGGAGGACACCTTTGCCGAGGACCTGCTGCTGGAAGACCTGGGCGAGGCGATCGTGCAACTGGCGGAGAAGACCTGGAATGCCACGCGCAAGACCGAACGCGTCGGCCACACCGTGGTGCTGAAGCTGAAGACCGCGCAGTTCCGCATCCTCACCCGCAGTTTCACCCCGGAGCGCCCGCCGGAATCGATGGAAGAACTGCGCGACATCGCACTGGCCCTGCGCGCCCGCGTCGACCTGCCGGCGGAGACGCGTTACCGCCTGGTCGGCGTCGGGCTGGGTGGGTTCCGCGAAAAGGAGGCCATGGTGCAGGGGGAATTGTTCGAGCACGGACCGAGCGATTCCACATCCCTCTGATCGGCAAAGGCGGGGTCAGAGCCCGTTGCGCAGCAACGGGATCCGACCCCAGCAGATTGCCGAGATCTGTCGAAGGCGAGGTGGGTCCGGTTGCGGGGGCGTGAGCGGCATGGATGCCGCGACCAAGCCCCCATGGACGGGTTCACGGCGTCCCCTGCCATCGGACCCACCCCGCCAACCCACAGATATCCAGCTGTTGCCGTTGCATTGAGCAGGTGCAGGGCGCAGCCCTGCAAAACAACCCTTTACCTTAAGGCCACTGCATCTCGCCCCTGGCCACTTTCGCACTCAGCTCCAGCGATGCCACGCCATCCAGCTTCGGGTAGCGCGACTGCATTGCTTTCACCAGCGCCGCACTGTCCCTGGCCTTTGCCGTCTCGGCATCGAACGCGCGGATGTAGTCCGCGGTGAAGCGCAACGCACTGGCATCCAGCGCCGCACCCGGCGCGTAATGCCCCGGCACCACCACCTTCGGCTTCAGTGCCTGCAACCGCTGCAGGGTCTGCAGCCAGTCGGTGTGCGACTTCGGCGTCTGCGTGTCGGCCATCCACACGTGCTCGCCGGCCACCACCGGAATGCCACCGACGATCGCGCGCAGCGACGGCACCCACAGCACCGTGCGGTCCGGGGTCGGGCCATCCAGGCCGATCAGCGGCAGGCGCTGGCCTTCCAGCTCCAGGGCATCGCCATCCAGCACCTGCGGCAGCACGATGCGCGCGGGCACGTCGGCACCCATCTTCGGTCCCCAGTAGGCCAGCTTGCCGGCCTGGGTCTGCTGGATATGGGCGACGGTCTGCGCGGTGGCGACGATGCGCGCCTGCGGGAACGCGTCCTGCAGGGTAGCCAGGCCGAAGTAGTAGTCCGGATCACCGTGGCTGATGTAGATGGTGGTCAGCTGCTTGCCGCTGGCGCGGATCAGCTCGACCAGTCTGCGCGCATCGCTGGCACCAAACTGCGCATTGACCAGGATCGCGTCGTGGCGGCCTTCGATCAGCACCGAGGACACCGAGAACATTGCCTGCGGGCCGGGATGGAAGGTCTGCAGGTGCAGCTGGGATTTCGTCGCCGCCGCCGGCGTCGTGGTGGCCGGTGCGGCCAGCAGCGGCGCACTGGTGAAGCTGGCGGCCAGGGCGAGGGGAAGCAGCAGGGCAGCGGTACGCATGGGAACTCCTTGTGTAGAGCCGGGCCAATGCCCGGCTGCATGTTCGCGTAGAGCCGAGCGCGGGCTTGGCTCTACATGGGACGTGCGTGGATCAATACGCTGCGGTGATGATCTGCTTCGGATACGCGTGCGCTTCCAGTTCGGCGACGAACGCCGCGCCATAGTCGGCGTAGCTGATGCGGCTGTGGCCGCTGGTATCGGCCAGGAACGCCTTGGGCTGCACGCGGTACTGGCCGCGCTCTTCACCCGGGCCGATTTCGGCGGCCGGCGAGAAGAAGGTCCAGTCCAGGTCGTCCACTGCCTGCAGGCGGTTGAACGCCTCGCGGTGGGCCAGCGCGTACGGCTTGTAGGCCTCCGGGAAGGTGGGGGTGTCGACCAGCTGCACGCCGGGTGCGACTTCCAGGCTGCCGGCACCGCCAACCACCACCAGGCGCGGCACGCCGGCCTTGCGCGCGGCAGCCACCAGCTGCGCGGCGACCTCGCCGACGCGGCCGATGTCATCGCCCGGGCGCGGGCCGTAGGCACTGGCGAGCACGTCGTGGCCGGCGATGGCGGCAACCAGCGCGTCCTGGTCATCCAGCGAGGCGATCACCGGATGGGCACTGGCCAGCTCGGCCGGGAGGTCCTGCGCGCTGCGCACGATGACGGTGAGTTCGTGGCCGCGGGCCAGCGCGTGGCGGGCGATCTGGCGGCCGATGTTGCCGGTGGAACCAACGAGGGCGATCTTCATGGCAGGACTCCGTGGGGCGCTGTGGGGTGGGAATGGCGCCACTCTAGGCCGCTGCAGTCGCTCGAAAAACAGCGTATAACGCGCTTGTTTGTTGCATGGATCGAGCATATGGACCGATTGACCGCCATGACCGTGTTCGTCGAGGTGGCCGAGCGCGGCAGCCTGACCGCGGCGGCAGAGGTGCTGGACATGTCGCGGGCGATGGTCAGCCGCTACCTGGCTGAGGTCGAGGGCTGGCTGGGCGCACGCCTGCTGCACCGGACCACGCGCCGGGTCAGCCTGACCGGCCCGGGCGAGGCGGCGCTGGCGCGCTTCCGGCAGATGCTGGCGATCGGCGAGGAACTGCAGGGCGAGCTGGCCAGCGATGATCCGGAGCCGCATGGCACGCTGCGGGTGACTGCCAGCGTGTCGTTCGGGCAGAGCCACCTGGCGCGGGCGGTGGCCGGCTTTGTTGCGCGCCATCCGGCGGCACGCATCGAGCTGCTGCTGGTCGACCGCACGGTCAACCTGGTGGAGGAGCGGGTGGACCTGGCCGTGCGCATCGCGCGCCAGATCGATCCCAGCCTGATCGCGCGGCGGCTGGCCACCTGCCGCTCGGTGCTGTGCGCGACGCCGTCCTACCTGCAGGCACGCGGCACGCCGACTGCTCCCGAGCATCTGGCCGCGCACAACTGCCTGACCCACCACTACGTCGGCAAGAGCCTGTGGCAGCTGCACCGGGACGGCCGTTCACTGTCGGTGGCGGTGGGCGGCAACATCAGCGCCAACGAGGCCTCGCTGCTGCTGGAGGCAGTGCGGGCCGGTGCCGGTATCGCCATGCTGCCGACCTACCAGGTGGCGCCGCTGCTGCGTACCGGCGAGCTGATCGAACTGCTGCCCGAATTCAGCCTGGACGAACTCGGCATTCATGCCGTGTACGCGTCACGGCGACAGCAGCCCGCTATCATGCGGCGATTCCTGGACTACCTGGCCGAGTGTTTCGCCAGCCCGGCCTTCCAGGATCTGGATTGGCGCCCACCGGGCAAGGAGAACACATGAACCATGGACAGGCCTTGATCGACCACAACCGTGCTGCCTGGGACCGCCAGGCCAGCGAAGTGCGCGAATGGTCGCGCCCGGTGGAAAGTTCAACCATTGCCGCCGCGCGCGAAGGCCGCTGGCAGGTGCATCTGACCCCACGCGCGCTGCCATTGGACTGGCTGGGCGATGTGCGTGGCCGCCGCATCCTGTGCCTGGCCTCGGGCGGGGGCCAGCAGGCACCGGTGCTGGCCGCTGCGGGCGCCGACGTCACCGTGTTCGATCTCTCAGACGGGCAGCTGGAACAGGACCGCAGCGTGGCGGCGCGCGATGGACTGCAGCTGCGCACGGTGCAGGGCGACATGCGCGACCTGCACGTATTCGCCAACGACAGCTTCGACGTGGTGTTCCATCCGATCTCCAACCTGTACGTACCCGACGTGCGCCCGGTGTGGACCGAATGCCGCCGCGTGCTGGCGCGCGATGGCATGTTGATGGCCAGCTTCTACAACCCGGTGCTGTTCGTCGGCGCGCGCGATCCGCAGCTCGATGCGCAGGGCCTGATCCGGCCGCAGTACGCCATTCCCTATTCGGACCTGGAAGACCTGCCCGCCGCAGAACGTGAGGCGAAACTCGGCCGCGGCGATGCGCTGACCTTTGGCCACAGCCTGACCGAACTGATCGGCGGGCAGCTGGATGCGGGGTTCGTCATCGATCGCTTCATGGAAGACTGGCAGCCGCAGCCGCGCTTCCTGATCGACCGCTACCTGCCCACGTTCTTGGCCACCCGCGCACGCCGGATCGGTTGAGGCGGATCGGCGCAGAAACCAGCGGCGTACAATGGGCGGCCCAATGTCGTGCAGGTGCCGTCCCTTGTCGTATCCCTATCCGCTGGTCGTGTTCGACCTTGATGGCACGCTGGTCGACAGCGCAGCTGATATCGCCGAAGCACTGAACCGCACGCTGGAAGACATCGGCATGGCACGCGTGCCGGAAGCCACGGTTCTGGGCTGGATCGGCGACGGTGTGCGCCGCCTGGTCGAGCAGGCCGTGCATGCCGCGGGTCGTGAGGTCGACCTGGCCGAAGTGATGCCGGTGTTCATGGTGCACTACCGTGAGTGCCTGTTGCGCAGCCCGCGCCTGTTCGATGGCGTGGCCGAAGCGCTGATGCAGCTGCGTGCACGCGCTGTTCCGCTGGCGATCTGCACCAACAAGCCCGAAGCGCTGGTGCCGCCACTGCTGCAGCACCTGGGCATTGGTGATGCGTTCGCGCTGGTACTGGGCGGCGATTCGCTGCCGCAGCGCAAGCCCAGCGGTGAGCCGCTGCGGCACATCGCTGCGCACTTCGGGCTGGCGGTGGATGCCTGCCTGATGGTGGGTGATTCGTTGACCGACTACCGCGCCGCTGAAGAGGCGGGTATGCCGATCGCACTGGTGCGTTACGGTTATCCGCGTGGCCTGGACCTGGCCACCGCACAGGCGGTGGCGGTGATTGACGACCTGCGTGAGTTGCCGGGGTTGCAGGGCTGACGCAGGGGGTAGTGCCGGCCGCTGGCCGGCAACCCCGAGGACGTTGCCGAGGGTCACGATGTTGCCGGCCAGCGGCCGGCACTACCATGACCGTCGCGGTCATTTCGGCTGGTAACGCACGCTCAGCTGGTATTCGCGGCCGGGCTGGTTGAACCACGCCACCGTCTCGTAGCGGCGGTCGAACACGTTGGCGGCACGTGCCAGCAGCGACCACGCCGGCGTCAGCGCGTACTCGGCGCGCAGGTCCAGCGTGCCGTAGCCACCGACCTTCACCGCGTTGGCGGCATCGTCATAGCGCTTGCCCGCACCCTGCACGGTCAGGCCGGCGCGGAAATCGCCGAAGCGGCGGTCGACGTCCAGGCGCGCGGTCTGCTGTGCACGGCGCGGCAGCCAGTTGTCGAACTGGGTGCTGCCATGGGTGCGGTTGCGCGGGTCGGTGTAGCTCAGCTGCGCGTTGAGGTCGAAGCCGGCCAGCAGCACGCCACCGGTCAGTTCGGCGCCACGGATGCGCGCCTTCTCCACCTGCTGCATTTTCATCGTGGACGCATCGTAGGTGATCAGGTCATCGATGCGGGTCTCGTACACGTCCAGGCCCCAATGCCAGCCCTGGCCCTGCTGCGAAACACCGAGGTTGGCGCTCTTGGACTTCTCCGGCTTCAACGTCGGCACGCCGCTCCACGGGTCGTACAGGTCGCTGAAGGTCGGTGCCTTGAAGGCGGTGCCGTAGCTGGCATTGACGCGCAGGCCGTGGTCCAGCTGCATTGCCCAGCCGAGACTGCCGGTGGCGTGGTTGCCGAACTGCTGGTTGTCGTCGTTGCGCGCGCTGGCCTGCAGCTGGTGGCGGCCGAAGCGGCCCTGGTACTGCACGAATACACCGGTGTTGCGGCGGCTGTCGACAAGGTAGCCCGCGCTGCTGCCATCCAGGTTGTCTTCGCTCCAGTCCACGCCGGTGCTCAGCAGCTGGCTTCCGGTCAAGGTGAAGTCACCCTGCAGCGAGGCGCTGTCGCGGTGGGTCTGCGCGCTGCCGCGTGCGCCGAAGTCGCCGAAGTTGTCCGACTCGTTGTCGCTGCGGCCGACGTTGGCGGTGACGGCCAGGCGCCCGGACGGGGTGTAGCGCACCTTGCCGGCCAGCACCTGCTGGCGGATTTCCGAGTAGTTGTAATAGCCGTCGTAGTGGTTCCTGCCGTCGGCGCGCAGCGCACTGCCTTCCACATTCCACTGGTCGTTGAAGGTGTAGCCGCCACGCAGGCTCTTGGACAGGTTGCGGTAGCCGTCGCGGTCGGGTTCGTCGGCGAAGCAGCCGGTGAACAGCGTCGCCGAGCCACGGCAGGCATCGACGCCATCGGAATGCTGGTAGGCGATGTCGGCGCCGAACCAGCCGCGTTCGGTGCCACCTCCGATGCCGCCGCTGGCTTCGCGCAGGCCGTTGCTGCCACCACCGAGCTGGAAGTGCGGAGCAAAATCGCCCTGGTTGCGGCGGGTGAAGATCTGGATCACGCCACCGATGGCGTCGGCGCCGTACAGGCTGGACTGCGGGCCGCGCACGATTTCCACGCGTTCGATCTGCGCCAGCGGCAGGTCCTGGTACATGGCCAGGCCGAGGTCGGCACTGTTGATGCGCACGCCATCGACCAGCACCACGGTGTGGCCCGAGTTGGTGCCGCGCAGGAACAGCGAGCTCTGCTTGCCGAGCCCGCCGGCATTGGTCAGGTTGATGCCGGCGCGGCCGCGCAGCAGTTCCTGCAACGAGGTGGCCTGGCTGGATTCGATCTGCGCGCGGTCGATCACCTGGGCTGGTGCGATGCTGTCCTGCAGGGCGATCGGGGTGCGGGTGGCGGTGACCAGGATCTGGTCGAGCGCGGTGGTGTCATCGGCGGCCTGGGCCTGCGCGGGCAGGGCGGCCAGCACGGCCAGGGACAGCATTCGGGACTGCAGCTTCATGGGGGACTCCAGGTGCCACGCACGCCCGCGTGGCGAAGGGGAGGAGCCGCGAAGGCAGGCATGCGCCGACGCCGCAGCGCAGGCTGCGGTCATCCAGCGCCATGCCCACCGCACCGCGACCTGAGGCTTCCGGGCCGGTCTCCGGGCTTGCCGCCGGGTGGCGCGAGGCCACCGTCCAGGCGCCTTCCCATGCCTGCGGCACAGTGGCTTTGTTGCCTGGAACTGACGTGCTTACCGTTGCGGGGGCAGCGCCGGCCTGGCGTGGATTCACGCGTCACCGGCTTCCCGTTTCAACCTGCCGGCCGTGGCCGCAGGTCACCTGGAAGTGGGCGCAGTCTACGGCATCGCAGGCGGCCCGTAGCGTCGAGCGTACCCGACTGCCTTTGCTGTGCCCTTAGAATGGTCCCTCGATCCCGTGGTGCCGTTGCCGATGTCCGCCCGTTTTCCGCTGTTCCCGCGTTGTCTGTACAGGACGCACGCATGATCCTCGACCTGGTCCGCCATGCCGGCAACGGTCGCGATGAGTTCCTCGATGGCCGCAGCGATCCACCGCAGCTGGCCCGCCTGCCGCAGGAACTGGTCGACGCCTATGCTGCGCAGCCCTGGGAACGGGTGATCAGTTCGCCGCGGCTGCGCTCGCTGCACACGGCGATGGCCCTGGCCACCCCGCGCGGGCTGGACGTGGAAGCGGAGGAGGAATGGGAAGAGCTGGATTTCGGCGATTGGGACGGGCAGCCGCTGTTCGACCTGCCGGAGGACGCACTGGCGGCCTTCCATGCCGATCCGCATGCATTCCCACCGCCCAACGGTGAAAGCTGGGGCCACTTCGAGCGGCGTATCGCGCGCGCGCTGGATCGACTGCTCGATGATGACGACCCGGTGCCAACGCTGGTGGTCAGCCATGGCGGCCCGCTGCGCATGGTGCTGTCGCAGGTCTGCGGCCTGCCGATGTCGCTGTGCTGGGCACTGCGCATCGACCACGGTACGCGCCTGCGGGTACGGCTGGAACGTGGCGAAGCCGGGCTGGCAGGCGAGCTGCTAGAACTGCAGCAGCCGTAACCCATCGGTAGTGCCGGCCGCTGGCCGGCAGTCTCAGGATCGTTGAAAAGACCACGCAGTTGCCGGCCAGCGGCCGGCACTACCGGTGCGGTCAATCCTCGTCCGCATCCTCGGTCACGCTGTCTTCCGCGTCATCGTCGGCATCGAAGCGCTGCTCATGCACCGGACCCGACGCCGGGCCGGCCGCCTTCAGCGGATGCGCGGCGATGCGTGCTTCGTAATCCTGCACCAGCGCCTCACGCTGCGGCTCGCTCAGTTCCTGCCAGTGGCAGTCCAGCAGCGCGCCTTCCAGCGAGTACAGCAGGTTCAGGCTGGGCTTGAAGCCGGCGCGCTTGACCTTGACGAAGGCGCCGACTGCGCCGGTCGCAACCAGGTCCTCGCGGCTGCGCAGGCCGACCTGGCGCAGCCACGCTGCACTCTTGGGGCCGATGTTGCGCAGCTTCGGTGCGCTCATCCCAGCGCCTCGACGAACACGCGGGCGATGGCTTCCAGGCCGGCCTGGTCATCGGCATCGAAGCGGCCGATCTTCGGGCTGTCGATGTCGAACACGCCGATCAGTTCATCGCCGCGCAGCAGCGGCACCACCAGTTCCGAACGCGAGGCCGAATCGCAGGCGATATGGCCGGGGAAGGCATCGACGTCGTCCACGCGCTGGGTCACGCGCTGGCTGGCGGCGGCACCGCACACGCCCTTGTCCAGCGGGATGCGCACGCAGGCCGGCAGGCCCTGGAACGGGCCGACCACCAGTTCCTTGCCGTCGTACAGGTAGAAGCCCACCCAGTTCAGGTCGGGCAGGGCGTGGTAGACCAGTGCGGAGAGGTTGGCCGCGTTGGCGATGCGGTCGGACTCGGCGTAGACCAGGCCACGGGCCTGTTCCAGCAGCTGGGCGTATTGTTCCGGCTTGCTGCCGGTAAGCGAGGCATTGGCGAACATGCCCGCAGTCTAGCAAGCGCGCCGGGCCGGCGATAATGCACGCTCTGTTGCCCTGTTGGAGCCCATCGATGCCGTTGCCCGCTACGCTGCCGCCCGCCCTGTTCATCACCGGCACCGATACGGAGATCGGCAAGACCGCGGCCAGCACCGCGCTGCTGCATGGGCTGCGCCGGCGCGGCCTGCGCGCGGTGGGTATGAAACCGGTGGCCAGCGGCAGCGAAGACCTGGGGCAGGGCCTGCGCAACGAAGACGCGCTGGCGCTGCAGGCAGCCAGCTGGCCGGTGCCGGACTATGCCGATCTGAACCCGTATGCGCTGCGGCAGCCGCTGGCACCGGAGCTGGCCGCTGCCGAGGACGGCGTGCAGGTGGAACTGGCGCCGATCGTCGCTGCGTTCGCGCGACTGCGCGCACAGGCCGACATCGTGGTGGTGGAAGGCGTCGGTGGGTGGCTGGCGCCGGTCTCGGCCACGCTGGACCAGCTGGACCTGGTGCGAGCACTGCAGTTGCCGGTGCTGCTGGTGGTGGGCATGCGGCTGGGCTGCGTCAACCATGCGCGGCTGACTGCGCAGTCGCTGCAGGCCAGCGGCGTGCAGTGCCTGGGCTGGATCGGCAACCACATTGACCCTGCGATGCAGCGCCAGGATGAGAACATCGCCACGTTGCAGCAGCGCCTGCCGATGCCGTGCTGGGGACGGCTGCCGCATCTGCCGGGAGCGGATGGCGAAGCGCTGAGCGCGCACCTGCTCGAGTGATCCTGGGTAGTGCCGGCCGCTGGCCGGCAACCGCGTCCACCCGGTGATCCCGATGTTGCCGGCCAGCGGCCGGCACTACCGTGCTGCGGGCGCCAGCTCCCGCGCGATCGCGCCCAGTCGTTCCACCGCGCCGATGAAGCGCGCATCCAGGGTCTGGCAGCACGACAGCCGCAGGCAGTGGCGGTATCGCGCGCCACGTGAATAGACCTGGCCGGGCATGAACACGATGTCCTCCTGCAGCGCTCGCTCGAACAGCTCGCGCGTATCCACGCCCGGCAGTTCCAGCCACAGCAGGAATCCGCCCTGCGGTTCGGTGGCGCGGGTGCCGGCTGGGAAGTGCTCGGCCACCAGCTGGCGCAGCCGTCCCACCTGTTCGCGGTACAGCCGGCGCATGCGATGCAGGTGGTGCTCGTAGCTGCCCGCTTCCAGATACGCCGCGACCGCGTCACCGAGCAGCTGCGGCTCGCCGCCGGTGGACTGGAATTTCAGCAGCGCGATGCGCTCGGCGAAGCGGCCGCCATCCAGCCAGCCGATGCGGTAATCCGGCGCCAGTGTCTTGGAGAAACCTCCGACCACCATCACCCAGCCGTCGCGATCGAAGGCCTTCAGCAGGGGCGCCGGCGGTTCGCAGAACTGCAGCTCGGCGTACACCGCGTCCTCGATCAGCGGCAGCTGCCGTGCGTTGACCAGCTCGGCCAGGCGCTGCTTGGCGGCGGTCGGCATGGTGCAGCCGAGCGGGTTGTGCACGGTCGGCATCACCACCAGTGCGGCCAGCGGTGTGTGCTGCAGCAGCGCGTCCAGCGCATCCACATCCAGTCCGTGCTGCGGATGGGTGGGCAGCTCGATGGCCTGCAGGCCGAGGTTGGCCAGCAACGGATACAGGTTGAAGTAGGACGGTGCCTCGATGCCGACCGCATCACCGGGCTGGGTGACCGCGCGCAGCGCCAGCTGCAGGCCCTCCATCGCACCATGGGTCAGCAGCAGGCGTTCGCTGTGGGTGTGCAGCCCCATGCGCGGGCCACGCCGCACGATCTGCGCCAGCAGCCGTGGCGAGCCGTTGGGGCGCGCGTAGGTCTCCACCGTCTGCTGGCCGTGGCGCAGCACCTGTGCGGTATGCCGGGCCAGCTGCGCGCCCGGATAGAACTGGCGCCCGCGCGGACCGGCAAAGGCCAGGTCGATCACACCGGGGCGGCGCTGTGCTTCCAGCACGCGGGCCATCAGCACCTGCTGCAGTGGTGCGGTGGGTGCGGACGGGGTATCACGCAGCGAACGCTCTGGCACCGACAAGCGCGGCGCCACCTCGAAGCCGGCTTTGGGCCGCGGAATGACCAGGCCGGCGTCCTCCAGCTGGCGATAGGCGGCAATCACCGTGTTCAGGCTGAGCCTGCGCTGCAGGGCCATCTGCCGCAGCGAAGGCAGGCGGCTGCCAACCGGAAGGCGTCCGCCGTGGATGGCCTCGGCCAGCTCATCGGACAGCCGTTGGTAGCGGGGTGGGATCATCGCGCTCTGGTCATCTGTATCCATCGAATTTCCCACCATCTGGTGCTGTACCCATGATGATGGCGAGCCTAGCATGTCGTTGTCGGCCGGGCCTGATCGGGGCACGGCCGATACTTCCCAAACGCACGGCTGGATGGCCGTGCGTCTTTTTCTGTGTGTAGAGCCGAGCCCATGCTCGGCTGCACTCCCGCCAACAGCAGCCGAGCGTGGGCTCGGCTCTACAGAGAGCACCGCCGAGCGTCGGTCAGCCCAAGGGGGAATGCCGGCTACCGCATCGGCACCAGCACCGCCTCGCGCCGGTACAGCGCCGGGAACTGCCTGCCCAGCGCGGCCAGCTTCGGTGCGTCGTAGTAGCGGATGTAGGCCGCCTGCGGGTAGTTGGTCATGTAGTTCTGGTGGTAGCTCTCGGCCGGGTAGAAGCGTTGGCCGCTGACCAGCTGGGTGACGATCGGCGCGCGGTAGCTGCCGGCCTGGCCGAGCTGGGCGATGTAGGCGCGGCTGGCAGCCTGCTGGCGTGCGTCGTCACTGAAGATCGCCGAGCGGTATTGGCTGCCGTGGTCCGGCCCCTGCCGATTGAGCTGGGTCGGGTCGTGCACCACCGAGAAGAACACCTGCATCAGCTGCCCGTAGCTGACCTGGCGCGGGTCGTAGTCGATCTTCACTGCTTCGGCATGGCCGGTCTGGCCACCGCTGACGCGCTCATAACGCGCATTGGCCGCACTGCCACCGATGTAGCCGGACACGGCATTGCTCACGCCCTTGACGTGCTGGAACACGCCCTGCACACCCCAGAAGCAACCACCGGCGAACACCACGCTGGCGTGGCTGGCGTCATCGCGGAACGCCGCATCGCCGGTGGGGGCCGGCAGTGCCTGGATCTGCGCGCTGGCCTCGACCGGCGCCGCAATCGCGCCGTGGTCAACCAGCAGCACACCGGCAATCAAGGCCGTGGCCACCAGGCCGGCCACACCGGCGGCGATGCCCTGTTCAAAGGAGAGTTTCATCATGTCCTCCCGGTTCAACCGAAGGTGAAGGCATAGGCCTGCACGCCCGCATCGAGGAACTCGATCTCGAAGCGATGCGGACCGACTGCGCCGCGCTGGCGCACCAGCTGGTACAGGCGGTGCTCGTCGACCACGCCACTGCCATCGGCACCAACATCACTGCCGGCATCGGCGGCGGGCAGCGCTTTGCCGTCCAGCCAGACGCGGAAGCGCGCCGGCCTGCCGTCCTCGCTCGGTGCCAGCACCAGGTGCAGGTCGCGCGCATGGAACTGGAAGGCGATGCGGCCGCCGGCCTGCTGCAGCTGTGCGGCCTCATCGGTGACGGTCCAGCGCCCGGACAGCCCCCACTGGTTCAACGCCAGGGTGGCCGGCAGCGTGTAGTCGAACGCGGCGTCGCTGCGCTGCCCGCCGGGCGAGGCGAACTGCTCGGCGCGGGCGTGGCCCAGGTAGGTTTCCGGCGAACGCAGGTTGCCCATGTCGGCCTGCACGGCCACGCCCTTCAGGCCGGCGGCAGCGGGATCGGCCGGTGGCGGCAGATTGGTCTGCCCGGCTTCGGTCAGCAGGCGACGGATCATCTGTTCCGAGCGCGCATAGTTGCCCTCGCCGAACTGGTGGCCGCGGATATTGCCCTGCGCGTCGACGAAGTACTGCGCCGGCCAGTAGCGGTTGTTGAAGGCGCGCCAGATCGTGTACTGGTTGTCCAGCGCCACCGGGTACTCGACCTTCAGCTGCTGCACCGCTTTCATCACGTTGCGTGGGTCACGCTCGAAGGCGAACTCCGGCGTGTGCACGCCGACCACCACCAGGCCGTGGTCGCGGTAGCGTCGCTCCCATTCGTGCACGAACGGCATCGCGCGCAGGCAGTTGATGCAGGAATAGGTCCAGAAATCGACCAGAACCACCTTGCCGCGCAGCTGCTGTGCACTCAGCGGCGGGCTGTTGAGCCAGCCAGTGGCACCGTCCAGCGCGGGCAGCGTGCCCTCCACCGGCAGCGCTGCATCGGCACCGGCATTGGCGCCGGCCATCATCATCGGCGGTGCCGCCGGCTGCGCGCCGGGCACTGCATCCAGCAGGCGTTGCTCGATACGGGCGGTGCTGACCGTGGACAAGCGGGTCAGCAGGCCGGTATCCCAGCCGAGGCCGATCGCCACGACGGCCAGCAGCGCGGCCACACCCAGCACCTTGCGAAGTGCATCGCCGAGGCCGAGCCGCGCCTGCATCGCGCGGAACACCCGGCCGCCGATCCACACCGCCAGCGCCAATGCGGTGATCGCACCCAGTGCGTAGGCCAGCAGCAGCGCAGTGGTACCGACGCTGGCGCCATGCAGGGCGGCGCCGGTCAGCACCAGACCGAGGATCGGCCCGGCACACGGTGCCCACAGCAGGCCAGTGGCGATGCCGATCAGCAGCGAGGTCCACGCGCCGCCGTGCCCCGCGGCATCCGCCGCATCGGCGCGCGCACTCAGGCGGGCACCCATGCGCTGGAACGGCGCCAGCAGGTGGTCGGCCAGTCGTGGCCAGAGCAGGGCGACCGCGAACAACGCCATCAGCAGCAGGGCGACCCAACGTCCGACCTGGTTGGCCTGCGCCACCCATTGGCTGCCCACCGCGGCCAGGCTGGCGACCACGGTGAAGGTGAGCGCCATGCCCAGCAGCAGCGGCAGCGTGCTGCGCAGGAACGGGCGATCGGCACGCGCGAACACGAACGGCAGCACCGGCAGGATGCAGGGGCTGAGCAGGGTCAGCGCGCCCCCCAGATAGGCAAGCAGCAACAGCAGCATCGTCAGGCTCCGGAAGCAGGGGAAGAACCGACCGGCACCCGCCAGCCGTCGGCAGTGCCATCCGTGGCGCCGGGAGCGAACACCATCGCCGCACCGTTCATGCAGTAGCGCAGCCCGGTGGGGCGTGGCCCATCGTTGAACACATGGCCGAGATGGCCGCCGCAGCGGCGGCAATGCACCTCCACCCGCAGCATCCCGAAGGTGACGTCGCGGTCTTCGCCGATGGCGTTGTGCAGCGGCGCCCAGAAGCTGGGCCAGCCGGTACCGCTCTCGAACTTGGTGGACGAGGAGAACAGCGGCAGTGCGCACCCGGCGCAGGCGAAGGTGCCCTGCCGGTGTTCCTTGTTGAGCGGGCTGCTCCAGGGGCGCTCGGTGGCCTGCTGGCGCAGCACCGCGTACTGCGCCGGCGTCAGTCGCTGGCGCCACTCGGCATCGCTGTGCATGACCTCGAACTGTCGCGACGGGCGCGCTTCGGCGGCGGCCGGGGCGGCGCGGCTGCAGGCCCCCAGGCCGAACAGGCCGGCGGCGGTGGCGACACCGCCCAGGCCCAGCAGATGGCGGCGGGAGAGGGACATGGCGGACTCCGGGAAGGGGCGACGGGGCCATGCTGCGCCCGCCCGGGTCAACGAATCCTCACGCAGGATTCAATTTTTCGTGAGGTATCGGCGGCCGTCCCGCGCCACAATGCAGCCAGCCTCCCCACTGGCCCCGAGCTGCCGATGTCGACCAAACGCGTGCTGATCGTTGAAGACGATGCCCACATCGCCGACCTGCTGCGCATGCACCTGGGTGATGAGGGCTACGACGTCGCCCATGCCGCCAGCGGCGATGCCGGCCTGCGCCTGCTCGAGCAGGACGGCCCGTGGGATGCGCTGGTGCTGGACGTGATGCTGCCCGGCGTGGACGGGCTGCAGGTGTGCCAGCGCGCGCGCGCGATGGCGCGGTATGTCCCGATCATCATCATCAGCGCGCGCGGCAGTGAAACGCAGCGCATCGTCGGCCTGGAACTGGGCGCGGACGATTACCTGGCAAAACCCTTTTCGATGCCGGAACTGGTGGCACGGGTACGTGCGCTGCTGCGCCGCGCCGAGGCGATGGCGCAGAGCGCGCGCATCGATGCCGGCGCGATCGAGCTGGGTGGGCTGCAGCTCGATCCGGTCGCGCGCACCGCTTCGGTGGATGGCAACACGCTGGAACTGACCCCGCGCGAGTTCGACCTGCTGCTGTTCTTCGCCCGTCATCCGGACCAGGTGTTCGCACGCATGGAACTGCTCAACCAGGTCTGGGGCTACCAGCACGATGGCTATGAGCACACGGTCAACACCCACATCAACCGCCTGCGCAGCAAGATCGAACCCGACCCGGCCAACCCACGGCGGTTGCTGACGGTGTGGGGCCGCGGTTACAAGCTGGTCGACCCGGCCGGGGCGGCGGCATGATCAAGCCGAACCTGTGGCAGAAGCTGGCGGTGGTGACCGCCGCGCTGATGCTGATGTGCTGCATGGCGCTGCTGGCACTGCAGATGCGTGCCAACACCCGCCACGAGCAGGAAGTCGTGCAGCGGCTGTCGCTGGGCCTGGCCGAACATATCGCCCAGCGCAGCGAGCTGATGGACACCAGCGGCATGCGCGATGCCGCGGTGCGCGCGCTGTTCGGCCAGCTGATGGCGGTCAACCCCAGCGTCGAGGTCTACCTGCTGGACGACCAGGGCCGCATCCTCGGTCACGATGCACCCAGTGGACATCTGGTGCGCAACCGGGTGGATGTGGCGCCGTTGCGTCGCCTGCTGGCCGGTGCACCGTTGCCGATCCTCGGCGATGACCCGCGCAGCGCCGATGGCCGCAAGGTGTTCAGTGCCGCACCATTGATCGTGCAGGGCCGGCCGGCCGGCTATGTGTACGTGGTGCTGGTCGGCGAGCACCGGCAGATGCTCGCCGACGATCTTGCCGCCGGCAGCCAGTGGAACACCACGCTGTGGTCGGTGGTGCTGGTCGGCAGCCTCGGCCTGTTGGCCGGGCTGGTCGCGTTCTACTGGGTGACGCGTCCGTTGCGGCGGCTGACCCGGCGGATCCAGGCCTTTGACATCGATGCGCCGACGCCGCTGCCGCCGCCGGAGCCGCTGCGCGCTGGTGAGCGCGACGAACTGGTGATCCTGGAACATGCGCACGCGCAGATGGCGCAGCGGCTGGGCGAGCAGTGGCAGCAGCTGCGCCAGCAGGATCTGCAGCGCCGTGAACTGGTCGCCAACATCTCGCACGACCTGCGCACGCCGTTGTCGTCGCTGCACGGCTACCTGGAAACGCTGGCGTTGAAGGACGCCACGCTGTCACCGGATGAGCGCCGCCGCTATCTCGGCATTGCGCTGGCTCAGAGCGCCAAGGTCGGCCGGCTGGCGCGCGCGCTGTTCGAACTGGCGCGGCTGGAGCACGGCGAAGTGCGGCTGGAGTGGGAAGTGTTCGCGCTGCCGGAGCTGCTGCAGGACGTGCTGCAGAAGTTCGAACTGGCGGCACAGGCGCGTGGCCAGCAGCTGCACGCGGCGTTTCCGCCCGGCCTGCCGCTGGTCCGTGCGGACCTGGGCCTGGTCGAGCGGGTGCTGACCAACCTGCTCGACAACGCGCTGCGCCATGCACCCGAGGGTGGCCAGATCGAGGTGCGCCTGCGCGCGACCGCCGACAGCGTGGAGGTCTGCGTCGCCGATGATGGCCCCGGGGTAGCCCCGGCGCTGCGTACCCAGCTGTTCCAGGCACCGGCCGCGCTCGGCGCGCGGCGTGGCGACAACGGCGGATTGGGCCTGTTGATCGTGCAGCGCATCGTGCAGTTGCATGGCCGCCGCATCGAACTGCGCGACAGCGAACGGGGCGCGCTGTTTGTGTTTGCCTTGCCGCGCGCGGAAACGGCGGTCTAGCAGGCTGCCTCGGCCTCCACGACACCGCCGGTTTCCAGCGGCAGGTGCAGGCGGATGCAGGCGCCGCCCAGCGCCGAATCGGTCACCTCGACCTGGCCGCCATGCTTGTCGGCCACCACCTGCACCAGCGCCAGCCCGAGGCCGAAGCCGGGGCTGCCCGGGTCCAGCCGCACATAGGGTTGCAGCACCTGGCCGCGCAGTTCCGGTGCGATGCCGGGGCCGTCGTCCTCCACCTGCAGGCACAGCCAGCCGTCATTGACCGTGCTGGCGATGCGGATCTGCCGACGCGCGTAACGCAGCGCATTGCCGAGCAGGTTGCGCAGCGCCAGTTCCAGCATGTGCCGGTTGACGTTGACCAGGCCCACCGGCGACAACGCCTGCTGCACCGGCATCGGCAACGGTGCGAACTGGGCCACCACGCCGCGCACCAGCGCCGCCAGCTGCAGGCGCTGGCGGGTCAGCTGATGGCAGCGGCCCAGTGCGGCGTATTCGACGCCGGCATCGGTGAGGTGCTGCAGCCGATCGACGTCGGTGCGCAGCCCGCCCAGCGCATCGCGCTGCACATCGTCGAGCGCAGTGTCTTCCAGGTCGGCCAGGCCGAAACGCATCCGTGCCAACGGCGTGCGCACCTCGTGCGCGACCGCCTGGGCCAGCACGCGCTGGCTTTCCAGCAGCTGCTGCAGCTGCTCGGCCATGTGGTTGAAGGCGTTGGCCAGCGGCCGCACCAGCGCGGTGCCGGCGCGCGGCGCACGCGTGTCCAGCTGGCCGTCGCGCATGCGGCGGGCCGCCTGGGCCAACTGCGAGACGTCGCGCCACAGCCGGTACACCATCACGTACATCGGCAGTGCCACCGCCACCATCAGGATCAGCAGCAGGATCGCCACACCGGATACTTCGCTGTCCTGCCAGCCTTCGTCCGGCAGCGCCTCGTCCAACGGGCCCAGCATCACGGCGTAGTCGCTGTCGCCGATCCGCTGCAGGCTGCGCATGTGCTCCAGATCGATCTGTACGCGGCCGTTGTTGAACGGCGGGCGCTGGCTGGCCGGCAGCGCCTTCACCGCCTCGGCCAGCGGCACCATGCGCAGCGCGTAGGCGAAATCGGCGTCGAGTTCGCGCGCCAGTGCCGGCCACTGCTCGCGCGGGGTTTCGGCGAAGCGATGCTGCAGCAGCGCGTGCGTGCCGCGCATCTCGGCCTGCAGGCCGGCTTCGGTGCGGTCTTCCAGCAGGGCGTCCCAGGCCCACAGGCCCAGCACGATCAACAACAGGTGGGCGACCAGGAAACCGATGCCGTAGCGCAGGAAATGGAAGGCGTGGCCGCGCATCGCCGACGGTGTGCGTTTCATCCCCATGCCGAGCGGCTGAACAGGTAGCCGCGGCCACGGACGGTCTTGATCCGTTCCGGCTGCTCCGGGTTGTCGCCCAGCTTGCGGCGCAGGCGCGAGATGCGGGCATCGATTGAGCGGTCCAGGCCATCGAAGGCGATGCCACGCAGGCCGCGCAGCAGCGCGTCGCGGTCCAGGATCTGGCCGGCATTGCTGGCCAGCAGGAACAGCAGGTCGAACTCGGCGGTGGTCAGCTCCAGCAGGCTGCCCTGCAGGTGCACGTTGCGGGTGGACGGGTCGATGCTCAGCTCGCCGAAGCGCAGGCTGCCGTCACGCGGTTCGACCCGGCGGTGGCGGCGCAGGTGGGCGCGCAGGCGGGCCAGCAGCACCCGCGGTTCGATGGGTTTGCCGATGTAATCGTCGGCCCCCAGTTCCAGGCCCAGCACCTGGTCGATGTTGTCGGTACGGGCGGTCAGCACGCAGATGATGCCGTCATAGTGGGGCCGGATCTGCCGACACACTTCGAAACCATCCTGGTCGGGCAGGCCCACATCGAGCAGCACCAGGGCCGGCTTCTCCGCCAGGATCCGGGCTACGGCGCGCTCGCCGCTGCGCTCGTGGGCCACCTGGTAGCCATGCCGTTGCAGGTAGTCGCTGACCATCGTTCCCAGGCGGGCATCGTCTTCGACCAGTACGATATCCAGCATTTCCAAGGCCTCCGTGGGCGCAAACGTACCGCCACGGCACGAGCGCGGCGATGCTATCCCAGGCTTCGGGCCGCCCGGGTCCCGGGGGCGGGCGCCATTCAGCCGGGGTTGCTGGCGCGCGGGCCGGGTCTCAGTCCCGGCAACAACTTGGCGGCCAGCATAGCCTGTTGCTGTTACAAAACGTTACCTTCGTGATACGGCTGGTGACGATCGCTGACAGCAAAGCGACTGACGCCGCGCGCCCCCGCGCCGAGCATGGAGTCTCCTCCGCTCCGCGTGCCGTCCCCATGTCGCCCGCCGCCCCCTGCCTGCCGAACCCGTCCCGCCGCTGCCAGTGCGGAGGCTTCCGATGAGCGGCGTGGTCGGGGCCTGGCTGCCGCCCGCCGAGGATGAGCAGCTGCTGCAGCAGCTGGCCCCGATGCTGCGCGCGCTGCAGCAGCGTGGGCGTGGCCGCATCGGCTACTGGACCGACGCCGAGGCCGGCCTCGCGCTGGGCCATTGCCGGGCGCCGACCGATACGCCGTTGCAGCCGCTGAGCTCGGACTGCGGTCGCTACGTGCTGTGCCTGGACGGCCGCCTGTACAACCGCGGCGACCTGCAGGCGCAGCTGCGCGATCTGCCCCGCAGTTGCAGCGATGCGCGGCTGCTGCTGCAGGCGATCGTCGAATGGGGCGTGCAGCGGGCGCTGTCGCGCATCGAAGGCGCCTTCGGTTTCAGCGTCTGGGACCGGGAGTCGCGCGTGCTGTGGCTGGCCCGTGATCCGGTGGGCGAGCGGCCGCTGTATTACGGCTGGTACCAGGGCCAGTTCCTGTTCGCCTCGGAGTTGAAGGCGCTGCAGGCCTTCGCCGGCTTCGCGCCGAGCATCGACCAGGATGCCCTGAGCCTGCTGCTGCGCCACGACTATGTGCCGGCGCCGCACACCATCTACCGTGGCATCCACAAACTGGTGGCGGGCGCGATGCTGCGTATCGATCTCAGCGACCATGCCGCGGGTTGCTCCAGCCAGGCCGCGCAGGGCGGCGCGCGTTACTGGTGCGCACGCGACGCGATGCAGAGTGCACTGCAGGAGCCGCTGCAGCCGGCGCCGAGCCTGGAACAGGCCACCGACCAGCTTGAAGCGGTACTGCAGAAGGCCATCGCCTCACGCATGCACTCGCCCTTGGCGTGCGGCGCGTTCCTGTCCGGCGGTACCGACTCCTCGCTGGTGACGGCGATGATGCAGGCACAATCGACTCTGCCGATCGAAGCGTGGACGGTCGGCTTCGATGATCCGGGGCATGACGAGAGCGACTGGGCGTCGCAGGTCGCGCGCCATCTGGGCGTGCAGCACCACCTGCATCGCATGGACGCGCGCCAGGGCCTGGACCTGCTGCAGCGCCTGCCGCAGGTCTGGTGCGAACCCTTTGCCGACGCTTCACAGCTGCCGACGTTGCTGGCCAGTGAACTGCTGGGGGCGCGCAAGCCGGTGGCACTGACCGGTGACGGTGGCGATGAACTGTTCTTCGGGCATCCCAGCTATGGCCGCGCGCTGCGCAATGCGCGCCTGTGTGGTGGCCTGCCGGACTGGGTACGCGACCTGGCGCGGCGCAGCGGCAACCGCATGAACGTCGAGCGCGGCCGCCTCGGTGGTTGGCGCGCCCTGGTGGCCGAGGTGGCTGCCAATGATGTGGAAGGCCACTACCTGCAGCGCGTGACCCGCTGGCGGCAGCCGGCGCAGGTGGTGCTGGGTGCGCGCGAACCGGTGACGATCTTCCAGCAGCAGGACACGGCGCTGCCGGCCGAGGCGCGCATCCAGCTGCTGGATTTCCGCATGGACCTGGCCGAGGGCATCCTGGCCAAGGTTGATCGCGCGGGCATGGCGGCGGGTGTTGAAACCCGTGCACCGCTGCTGGACATGGAGGTGGTGCGCCTGGCCTGGCGGCTGCCGCAGCACCTGAAGTACCACGATGGCGAGCACAAGCTGATCCTCAAGCACCTGCTGGCGCGCTACCTGCCGGAACCGCTGGTGTATCGCCCCAAGCGCGGCTTCGGCCCGCCGATGGCCCGCTGGCTGGCCGGTCCGTTGCGCGACTGGGCGGAGGCGCTGCTGGATCCGCAGCTGCTGCGCAACCAGGGCTGCTTCGATGTGGCACGCGTGCGTGGTATCTGGGAGGCGTTCCTGCGGGGCGAGCGCAAGTGGCACACGCACCTGTGGAACGTGCTGATGTTCCAGGCGTGGCACCAGCATTGGCATGGTGGTCGCGGGCGCTGAGCCCTTCCTGCATCGCGTGCGGCGGGTTCATTCTGCGTGGCGCCGGGCGGAGGCCCTTGCGTACGAATGTCCTCCGGCGCCGGCCGTTGGCCGTCACCTCCCCCTTTACTTCGTACGCAAGGGCCTCCGCCCGGCGTTCGGAGTTCGCCGGCGCCTCCTTGAAAGGCGGCCGCGAGCGCTGTGATCTCCTCGCCGGAAGCCGAGCCTCGTCGGGGCGAGCAGGGCCCATCGGTTCGCGGCGGATCAGGACGAAGACATGCGTGTGGCGGATGCATTCTGCGCGGCGCAGGGCGGAGACCCTTGCGTACGAATGTCCCCCGGCGGGGCCCTTCAGCCTGCAGAGACGTCGCACGAAGACGCGCTTCGGTATCGAAACGACAAGCAAAAAAAGACCCGGCAGAGGGAGGGATCTGCCGGGTCCGGATTGCGTGGGGGGAGGGACCCACGCAATGAGTGTTGCGTCGCGTCAGTGGTTGTTCGCGTCCGCCGTTGATTCGTTGTAGCCCTGCACCAGCTCGGACCAAGCCTTGCTGGCCTGCAGGCCGAGACCGACCACGTCCTGCTGGGCCTGGCCCAGCCGCTGCAGGTTGTCCTGCCACAGCTGCGCGCCCTTGGAGAGCGTCCCGGCCGCATCCTCGCCGCGGGCCAGTTCACCCAGCCAGCCGCCGGTCGCAGTCAGGTTGCGCTCCATCACCTTCAGCTGCACGCCGAACATGCTTTCCGCGTTCTCCAACGCCAACCGGTTCGCGCGCGTTGCCGCGGCGGCGAGCTGGCGGGTGGCATCACTGAAGCGATCGCTGAAGGCGGCGGCCATGAGGGCGTCAGGGAGTGGCTTGATGCATTGCAGCATACGCCCTTGATGCGGCAATGCAACAAAAATAACAAAGGCGCCCCAAGGCGCCTTTGAAACACCTTTCAGATCAATGGGTTGATCAGGCAGTGGGGCCGCGGTAACGGCACCCCGACGTGCAGGTTTCGTGCACGGTGATCTCGCTCAGCGCCGGCAGGCCGGGCTTGAGCTCGTTCCAGATCCACACCGCCAGGTTCTCGCTGGTCGGGTTCTCCAGGCCGGGGATGTCGTTGAGGTAGTGATGGTCCAGGCGATCGTAGATCGGCTGGAAGGCCGCCTTCACGTCACCGAAATCCATGATCCAGCCGGTCTGCGCACCCGGCTCGCCCTCGACCTTCAGTTCCACCCGGAACGAGTGGCCGTGCAGGCGCGCGCACTTGTGCCCCGGCGGTACGTTGGGGAGGCGGTGCGCCGCCTCGAGCATGAAGACTTTGAAGATTTCCATGGCGCAATTGTACGCCGCAGGTGGCCGGCCATCCTGAGCGGATGCCGGGCTCTCGTGAAGTAACTCTTTCCATCCGGATGAAGAGATGATAGTTTCTCTTATATCCGTATGAAGAGATGTTATTGGCCGGACCCGGGCCAGGCATGGACTACTGCGGAACTTCATCGCCCTTACCACCTCCCCCACATCGTCATGCCCAAGCACACCCTGCTCGTGGCGGCCCTGGCCGTCGCTCTGGCCGCGCCTTTGTCTGCCGCCGCCGAAACCTCCGCCGACGCCAGTGGCGAAGCCAGCACCCTGGCCGCCGTGCGTGTCACCGGTTCCAACATCAAGCGCACCGATACCGAGGCCTCCAACCCGGTGCAGGTGATCGGCCGCCAGCAGCTGGAACAGACCGGCAAGGCCACCGTGGCAGATGTGCTGCGTTCGATCTCGGCCAACACCGGCAACGCCAGCAACGAAACCACCAACAACGGCTGGGCCTCCGGCTCGGCCGGCATCGGCCTGCGCGGCCTGTCGCAGAAGAACACGCTGGTGCTGCTCAACGGCCGCCGCCTGGCCAACTACGGCTTCCCGGCCGGTGGCCTGTCCGATACGTTCGTTGATCTCAACGCGCTGCCGCTGGTCGCGGTCGAGCGCATCGAAGTGCTCAAGGACGGCGCCTCGGCGGTGTACGGTTCCGACGCCGTGGCCGGCGTGGTCAACATCATCACCCGGCAGAACTTCGAAGGCGCCGAGATCGGCGGCAGCTTCGGTGGTGCCGACCAGGGCGGCCTGCACGAGCAGAACCTGAAGTTCGTCGGCGGCCTTGGTGATCTCGACACCGATGGCTACAACATCCTCTTCAGCCTGCAGGGTTACAACCGCGAACGTCTGGACCAGGACGAACGCAACCTGACCAGGAGCGGCATCTACACCGACAAGCCCGGCGGCCGCTGGAACGGCTGGTCGGCCAAGGGCGCGCGCTACCTGGTCAACGGCGTGTCGGTGCCGATGCTCGACGCCAACGGCAACTGCCCAGTCGGTACCACCCGCGTCGCCAGCGCGCCGATCGACGGCCTGGCCGGCGACACCTGCGGCTTCAACCAGGCCCCGTTCACCACGCTGATCCCCTCGACCAAGCGCTACCAGGCCTATGCCAACGGTACCTTCCGCCTGAACGACAACGTCGAAGCCTTCGGCGAAGTGCTGTACAGCCAGATCAAGAGTGCCGCGTGGTTCGGCAGCAGCCCGTTCTTCACCCTGGAGAGCGGCCGCTTCGCATTGAACGCCAACAGTGGCCTGGCCGAACCGGTGTCGTCGCTGCTGCCGGCCAACAATCCGTACAACCCGTACGGCCGTGCGATCCCGATCGAATACACCTTCTTCGACCTCGGCGGCACGATCAAGACCAACCGTTCCACCGCCTATCGCGGCGTGTTCGGCTTGCGTGGCACCACTGCGAACTGGGACTGGGAAGTGGCTGCATTCGGCGCACGCAGCAGCGAGCGTGAGAGCGTGTCCGGCGGCTTCGCCAATCGCTGGGCGCTGGCCGGTGCGCTGGCCACCGGCAGCTACAACCTGCTGAATCCGGCGGCCACGCCGCAGTCGGTACGTGATTCGATCAACATCGCCACGCTGCGTCCGGCCGAGTCCAAGCTGCAGGGCGTCGACGCCAAGATTTCCGGCAGCCTGGGCCACACCTGGGCTGGCGAGATCGGCTTCGCCGCCGGTGTCGAGTGGCGCCGCGAGAAGCTCGATTCCAACAACCCGTGGCAGATCGATGCCGGCCTGCAGGTGCGCCCGGCCATCGCCGAAGTACATGGCCAGCGCCAGGTCAGTGCCGCCTACGCCGAAGTGAACGTGCCGCTGGCCTCGACCCTGGAACTGTCCGCCGCCGCGCGTGCCGATCACTACGATGATTTCGGCGATGCGTTCTCGCCGAAGATCGGCCTGCGCTGGCAGCCGCTCGATTTCCTGCTGGTGCGTGCCTCGGCGTCGAAGGGCTTCCGTGCACCGTCGCTGTCGGAGAACTCCAACAGCACCAGCATCGCCTACGGCAGCGTGGCCGACCCGCGTGATCCGGACGTGCCGGGCTCGCGCCAGAATCCGACCTTCTTCACCGTTGGTAACAACGCACTGAAGCCCGAGCGCACCAAGAGCGTGAACTTCGGCGTGGTGCTGTCGCCATGGGCCAACACCAACCTGAGCGTGGACTACTACCGCATCCAGCTGGACAACCTGGTCGGCACCAACAACACCCAGACCCTGGTCAACGACAACGTGGCCGGCGCCGTGCAGCGCGACGAGCGCGGCAAGCTGCAGGCCGTCTACAACCGCTACCAGAACCTGAGCGAGCTGAAGACCTCGGGCATCGACGTCGAGCTGCGCCAGCGCATCCCGACCGCTGCGCTCGGCGACTTCACCGTGTCCTCCGCCTACACCCACGTGCGTGACTACCGTCGCCCGACCGTGGTCGGCGGCCCGCTGTTCGACTACGCCGGCAGCAACCTCGGCGCGACCCTGCCCAAGGACAAGGCCACCACCACCCTGGACTGGAAATACGGCGACTTCAACGCCGCGGTGACCTGGTACTACACCAGCAGCTACCGCCAGGAGGCCAGCACCGCCGCCAAGGCCGTGCAGCAGCGCGTCGGCAGCTACAGCCAGTACGACCTGTACCTGGCCTACACCGGTATCGACAAGCTGACGGTGTACGCCAAGGTGCAGAACCTGGCCGACAAGACGCCGCCGTACGATGCCTCGTTCCCGGGCATCCGCGCGCCGTACGACTTCAGCCAGTACGACCTGCGCGGCCGCTACTTCACGCTGGGCTTCGACTACCGCTTCTGATCCACCCGCTGCGACCGGTCTCCCCAAGGGACCGGTCGCGCGACCGCCTGCCGTTGTGTTCCAGGGGAGTCACCGTGTCCTTGCATCGTCGTGCCGTTCTTCCGTTGCTGCTTGCCGCCGCCACCGCACTGTTCCAACCGCAGCCGGTACAGGCACAGAGCACCTACTTCTTTCCGCAGGCTGCCGATGCAGCGGCGTTCGATACCGCCGTGCCCACGCCGGAGCAGTTCCTCGGCTATCCGATCGGCAGCCGTTACACCCGGCACGACCAGCTGGTGGCGTACTTCCAGGAACTGGCCCGGCGCTCGGACAGGATCAGCGTGCGCGAGATCGGCCGCAGCTATGAGGGCCGCCCGCTGTTGATCGCCACTGTCACTGCCGCAGGCAACCACGCGCGGTTGGAACAGATCCGCCAGCAGCACGCGACCCTGGCAGATCCGGCGCAGCCGCGCAGTGCGGCGGGCGACAGCCCGGTGGTGGTGTGGCTGGGATACAGCGTGCATGGCAACGAGACCTCCAGTGCCGAGGCGGCGATGCTGACGGCTTACTACCTGGTGGCCAACCGCAGCGCCGAAACCCAGCAGTGGCTGCAGCAGGCGGTGGTGCTGTTCGACCCGGCGCAGAATCCGGACGGTCGCGATCGTGCCGCCAACTGGCACAACGCGTGGGCCTCCGATCCGGCCTCGGCCGACCCGGCCGACAAGGAGCACGTCGAACCGTTCCCGCAAGGGCGCACCAACCACTACTTCACCGATCTCAACCGCGACTGGCTGGCCCTGACCCAGCAGGACTCGCGGCCGAAGGTGGAGGTGTTCCACCAGTGGTACCCGAACGTGCAGATCGACTTCCACGAAATGGGCAAGGACAGCACCTATTACTTCGAGCCCTCGCCGAAGAGCATGCACAGTCCGCTGATTCCCGCGGCGTCGTACGAATTCAACAAGACCCTGGCCAAGTACCACGCGCAGGCGCTGGATGCGCTGGGCTCTCTGTACTACACCGGCGAGAACTTCGACAACTTCTCGCCGGTATACGGCTCGACCTACCCGGACTTCCATGGTGCCGTCGGCGTGACCGTCGAACAGGCCAGCTCGCGCGGCCGCGTGCAGGAATCGGTGAATGGCCTGCTGACGTTCCCGTTCACCATCCGCAACCAGGTCGCCACCGGGCTGGGCACGGTGCGTGGCGCAGTGACCGAGCGCAGCGGCCTGTTCGACCTGCAGAAGCAGTTCTTCCAGAGCGCGCTGAAGCAGGCCGCACAGCAGCCGGTGAAGAGCTTCGTGTTCGGTGATGCGCATGACCCGGCCCTGACCCATCGCCTGCTGGAACTGTTGCTGCTGCATCGCGTCGAGGTGCGCGCGCTGGATCGTGCCGTCACCGTCGATGGCCAGCGCTTCGATGCCGGCAGCGCCTACGTTGTGCC
This sequence comes from Stenotrophomonas sp. CASM114, assembly GCF_049384325.1. Taxonomy (NCBI): domain Bacteria; kingdom Pseudomonadati; phylum Pseudomonadota; class Gammaproteobacteria; order Lysobacterales; family Lysobacteraceae; genus Stenotrophomonas; species Stenotrophomonas sp. CASM114. The sequence goes on from NZ_JBMRGJ010000010.1 coordinate 72,049, forward strand.
GGTCCAACAGGCGCAGTTCCGCCTGGTGCATTCGATCTTTGCCGAGACGCCGCCGATCAAGGGTGATGTGTTCTACGGCAGCACCAGCTATGCAATCGCACCGGCCTACGGCGCGGCCTTCGCCGGTAGCCGCAGCCGTATCGAAGGCGGTGCACGCGTGACCGCGCTGCCGGCGGCGCAGGGCGCGGTGCTGGGTAGCCAGGCCGGATTTGCCTACGCGATCGACTGGCGCGACTACAACGCCGGGCGCGCGCTGGCTGCACTGCAGGGCAAGGGCGTGAGCGCACGTGCGGCATTCCAGCCGTTCACCACCGCGACCGCGCAGGGCGAGGTCAGCTTCGCCGCCGGCAGCCTGGTGATTCCGGTGGCCGGGCAATCGCTGCAGGGCGCAGCGCTGCTTGAGGCAGTGACGTCGGCCGCGCGCGAGGCGGGTGTGCAGGTGCACGCATTGCCCAGCGGCCGCAGCCGCGAAGGCATCGACCTCGGCAGTGACGGCGTCAAGGCGCTGCGCAAGCCCACGGTCGCGCTGGTGATGGGCGAGGGCGTGGCCGCCACCGAGATCGGTTCGGCGTGGTTCCTGCTCGACCAGCAGCTGCACCTGCCTGCCAGCAAGCTGGACCCGCAGCAGCTGGGCAAGGTACCGCTGGACCGCTACACCACGATCGTGCTGTCCGGCGGCACCTACACCGGCATCGATGCCACGGCGGTGGCCGCACTGAAGCGCTGGGTGCAGGCCGGAGGTTCACTGGTGACCTACGGCAGCGCCTCGAAGTGGGCGATCGAACAGAAGCTGGCCGACGGCGAGAAGCTCGGCAAGGAAGAAGAGACTGCCGACGAGAGCCGCCGTGCGTTCGGCGACCAGCGCGACATCGCCGCGATCGAGCGGGTCAGCGGCAACATCCTCAGTGCCGACGTGGATACCAGCCATCCGTTGGCGTTCGGCGTGCCGCGCCGGCAACTGGCGATCAACAAGGAAAACACGGTGACGCTGCAGCCGAGTGCGAACCCGTTCTCGACGGTGGTACGCATCGACGCGCCGCCGCGGGTGAACGGTTACTTGTCCGAGCGCAACCGCACGCGGGTGGCGGGCAGCGCGTGGCTGCTGGTGTCGGCGCAGGGGCAGGGTAACGTGGTGCTGTTCGCCGATGATCCGGCGCATCGCAAGTACTGGCATGGCACGGACCGGCTGCTGATCAACGCGATCTTCTTCGGGAATCTGGTGAATCCGAGTAAAGCGCGGGGTTGAGGGTTTGCGCGCCTTGATTGATGCGTGTGGGGGAGGCCGGGCGGGCTGCGCAGGACACGCCGTAAACCCGTCCTTGGGGGCTCGATGGCGCCATCCTTGGCGCCAACGGTCCTGCGCAGCCCGCCCGGCCTCCCCAAGACAGTTTCCAGCGGGCGCGGACGCGTCAGACCCCAAGGCGGGAGCGAGGGCAAAAGCAAAAGCAAAGCCAGGAATTGCGACTTCGGCTTTTGCCTTTGAATTTGAATTTGAATTTGAATTTGAATTTGAATTTGAATTTGATCTTTCTTCTCCCGGCTACCCGGCGGGACAAGAAGGCGCAGGCAATGCTTGAAGCGGATGGGCATGGGGCCAGCGCAAAACCGTGAGGCGCATGGATGCGCCGACCGAGCCCCCATGGATGGGTTTACGGCGTGTTTTGCGCTGGCCCCATGCCCATCCGCCCTCAGCGCAACACACCGCCAGCTTCTACTCACGGTAGCCAGCAACAAAAAAAGGACGGCGCGTCAGCGCCGTCCCTCGGTAAGAAGCCCCCGCGCAGCGGGAAGCACACTCCCTGTCAGCTGGGATCAGCCGGCGCGACCGCCGCCGTTGCCACCCTGGCCGCGGCCACGGCCGCCACCATTGCCGCCACCGCCACGACGCTGGCCCTGACCCGCGCCCGCACCGGCACGCTGCTGGCCATTGCCACCGCCCTCGCGGCGGCCACCACCGGCCTTCTTCGGGCCAGCATGCGCATGGCGCGGCGCATCGCCGTGCGGACGGCGCGCGTGGCTCTTGCGCGGTGCGCGCTCACCGGTATCGTGCTCGGCCTTGCCCGGCGCACTGTTGCCCCAGCGGATCGGCGTCTGCAGCTCGAAGCCCGGCACATCGCGGATGTCCATGTCGCGGCCCAGCAGGCGCACAATCGCGCGCAGCAGCTTCACTTCATCCTGCGCCACCAGCGAAATCGCCTGGCCGGTCGCGCCGTTGCGGCCGGTGCGGCCGATGCGGTGCACGTAGTCCTCGGCCACCATCGGCAGGTCGAAGTTGATCACCTTCGGCAGCTCGTTGATGTCGATGCCGCGCGCGGCGATGTCGGTGGCCACCAGCACGGTCACGCGGCCGGCCTTGAAGTCGCCCAGCGCACGCAGGCGCTGGCCCTGGCTCTTGTTGCCGTGGATCGCCGCCGTCTTGATGCCCGACTTTTCCAGGAAGGTGGCCAGCTTGTCGCTGCCATGCTTGGTGCGGGCGAACACCAGGGTCTGCTCGCGGCTGTCCTGCGCCAGCAGGTGCAGCAGCAGGTCGCGCTTGCGGCCGGCGTCGACCGGATGCACGCGGTGGGTGATGGTTTCGGCCACAGTATTCTTCGGCGTCACCTGGATCTGTTCCGGGTTGCGCATGAACTCCAGCGCCAACTGGCGGATGTTGTCCTCGAAGGTGGCCGAGAACAGCAGGGTCTGGCGGTTCTGCTTCGGCAGCTTGGCCAGGATGCGCTTGATCGACGGCAGGAAGCCCATGTCGAGCATGCGGTCGGCTTCGTCCAGGATCAGCACTTCAATGCCGGACAGGTCGACGCTGCGACGCTCAAGGTGGTCGATCAGGCGGCCCGGGCAGGCCACCAGCAGGTCCACGCCACGGCGCAGGATGTCCAGCTGGTTGCCCATGCCGACGCCGCCGTAGATGCAGGCGCTGGGGATGCGCAGGTACTTGCTGTAGCCACGCAGGCTGTCATGCACCTGGGTGGCCAGCTCGCGGGTCGGGGCCAGGATCAGCGCGCGTGGCTTGCGCGGGCCGGCACGTACCTCCTGCGAGGCGGTGCCCAGGTGCTGCAGCAGCGGCAGGCCGAACGCGGCGGTCTTGCCGGTGCCGGTCTGTGCGCCGGCCAGCAGGTCGCGGCCGGCCAGCGCCAGCGGGATCGCCTGCTGCTGGATCGGGGTCGGGTTTTCGTAGCCCTGCTCGGCGAGCGCGCGCAGCAGGAAGGGCGCCAGGCCCAGCGATTCAAAAGACATTGAGTTTGCTCCAAGTACAAGAAACGCCTGTCCGAGCGGACAGACGGGGGCAGATCAAACTGATCGGCTGACTCGGAGCGTTCCCGTGAACCGCGCTGCGAGAATTGGGTGCAGCCGGCACGAAGCGCAGGCTGGAATGCGTGACGAACGGCGTCGGAGTGGGGGCGGGCGAAGAGGGCGGACCCTGGTCGCCGGCGATCCCGGAGGGAAACGGACGGCCGCTGCAGACCCTGCAAGTCTAAACGATGTTCGAGACTTCGCGCAAAAAGGCCTGTTCAGGTAGGGGGTGTCTGCAGGGCTTGCAGCCCTGCACCCGCGGAGGCCAGAGCCACGTCAACGTCAAAAGCTGGCTTCCTGAGGGTTGGCGGGGTGGGTCCGGTTGAGGGGGGGCGCCGTAAACCCATCCATGGGGGCTTGGTCGCGGCATCCATGCCGCTCACACCCCCTCAACCGGACCCACCCCGCCTTCGACAGTTTGCTGCGGTCTGTCGGAAATGCTCTTGGGGCCAGATCCGTTTTCCGGAGGAAAACGGATCTGGCCCCGGAATTTCATTCGATATCTGACAGATGTGCCGACCAACGGTCGGCACCCACCAACAGCCGCCGCGGGGATCTGTCGGGGGTAGGGCGGTGTGGGTGGGCAGGACCGTTGGCGCCATGGATGGCGCCATCGAGCCCCCATGGACGGGTTTACGGCGTGTCCTGCCGGCCCACACCGCCCCGCCCAACCAGTAGAAAGCCAGAGCCGCTTTTGACGTTGCCGTTGCTGTTGCATTGAGCAGGTGCAGGGCAGCAAGCCCTGCCGAACCCCCCACTACGGTAGGGTGGGCCGATGCCGCGCTGCAGCTTGGCGTCGCCGCAGATTTGATTACACTTGAAACTTGTTTGCCCACGACTCCGGACACCCACCCATGAAGCTTGGTTCTTTGAAGGAAGGCGGCCGCGACGGCACCCTGATCGTCGTCTCGCGTGACCTGCGCCACGGCGTGCGCGCCACCGGCATTGCCGCCACCCTGCAGCAGGCCCTGGAGGACTGGAGCCACATCGCCCCGCGCCTGAACGCCCTGTACGAATCGCTCAACGCTGGCGATGCCGATGGCGTGTTCGACCTCGACCCGCAGGCACTGGCCGCGCCGATGCCGCGCGCCTATGAGTTCGTCGATGGCAGCGCCTACCTGCCGCACGTCGAGCGCGTGCGCCGTGCCCGTGGCGCCGAGGTGCCGGAGAGCTTCTACACCGATCCACTGATGTACCAGGCCACCAGCGCCGGCTTCTACGGCCCGCGCGATGCGGTCAAGGTGGTCAGCGAGGACTACGGCATCGACCTGGAAGCGGAGATCGTGGTGATCACCGACGACGTGCCGATGGCGGCGACCCCGGAACAGGCAGCCGGTCATATCCAGTTGGTCGGCCTGGTCAACGATGTCTCGCTGCGCAACCTGATCCCGGGCGAGCTGGCCAAGGGTTTCGGCTTCCTGCAGTCCAAGCCGCGCTCGGCGCTGTCGCCAGTGTTCGTCACCCCTGACGAGCTGGGCGCCGCGTGGCAGGACAGCAAGGTGCACCTGCCGCTGCTGACCCACATCAACGGCCAGTGGTTCGGTGCGCCGGAAGCGGGCGTGGACATGCAGTTCAATTTCGCCCAGCTGGTTTCGCATGCGGCCAAGACCCGTCCGCTGGTCGCCGGCACCATCGTCGGCTCGGGCACCATCGCCAACGAGGACACCAGCAAGGGTGCGTCGTGCTTCGCCGAGCAGCGCGTGGTCGAAACCCTGCGCGACGGCAAGCCGAGCACGCCGTTCATGTCGTTCGGCGACGTGGTCCGCATCGAGATGCTCGATGCCGCCGGTAACAGCATCTTCGGTGCGATCGAGCAGCGCATCGAACAGGCGGCCAGGCCCTGAGCATGGAGGCGGCCATGGAGATCCCGGTCGACGACGGCATCGTGCTGTACACCTACTGGCGATCCAGCGCCGCCTACCGCGTGCGCATCGGTCTGGAGCTGAAGGGCCTGGCCTGGGAGGCCCGGCCGGTGCATCTGGTGCGCGACGGTGGCGAGCAGCACCGGGATGCCTATCGGGCGCTCAACCCGCAGCAGCAGGTGCCAACCCTGCTGCATGAGGGGCATGTGCTGACCCAGTCGCTGGCGATCCTCGAATACCTGGACGAGCGCTTTCCGCAGGTACCGCTGCTGCCGGCCGACGCCGCCGGCCGCGCGCGGGTGCGGGCGCTGGCCCAGCTGGTGGCCTGCGACATCCACCCGATCAACAACCTGCGGGTGATGCAGTACCTGGAGCGCGATCTGCAGGTGCCGGCCGATGCGCGCACGCAGTGGACCCTGCACTGGATCGCCGAGGGCTTCGCGGCGATGGAAGCCCTGCTGGTCAACAGCCGTGACACCGGCGCCTTCTGCCATGGTGACCGTCCCGGCCTGGCCGATATCTGCCTGCTGCCGCAGCTGTACAACGCCCACCGCTTCGGCCTGGACCTGGCACCGTACCCGACCCTGCGCCGCATCGAAGCGGCCTGCCACGCAGTGGATGCCTTCGACCGCGCACGCCCGGAAAACCAGCCCGACGCCGCCTGAAAAAAAGGGGACGGAGGGGATTAAGTCGTATATGCACTTACGACTTAATCCCCTCCGTCCCCTTTCTGCCGCAAGCGGGCCAGGTCATCGCGGAACACCCGGTAGGCTTCCTCGCGGCGCGCATCGTCGGTCTGCCGCAACACCCATGCCGGGTGCACCGTGGCGTAGCCGCGCGTGCCGTCCTCGAGGGTGTGCCAGCGTCCGCGGTCGCGTGCGAGGTCGAAACCACGACCGAATACCGAGGCTGCCGCTGTCGCGCCCAGGCACACGATCACCTGGGGCCGCACACGTGCGATCTCACCCATCAGCCAGGGGCGGCAGGCCTGGATGTGGCGGCTTTCCGGCCGCTTGTGCAGCCGCACCTTGCCGCGCCGCTCATGGTGGAAGTGCTTCACCGCGTTGGTGAGGTACAGCTGGGCGCGATCGATTCCCAGTTCCGCCAGTGCGCGGTCCAGCACCTGGCCGGCAGGTCCTGCGAACGGCTGCCCGCGCAGATCCTCGGTATCACCGGGCTGCTCGCCGATCACCATCACCCGCGCATCGGCAGGCCCCTGCCCGAACACGGTCTGCGTGGCCTGCTCCCATAGCGGGCACTGGCGGCAGGCACTGGCCTGTCCGCGCAGATTGTCCAGGCTGCTGGCATCGGCTGCCGGCGCCGCAGCGTTCGCACGCGGGGGAATCCTGCGTTGCGGTGCCTGTGCCGGCCGGTCATGCATTTCCTGCACGCGGTCGGCCGCGTCGCGCACCAGGCGTGGCAGCAACTGTGCTTCAGGCAGGTGGCGCCAGTACTTGGCCGGCATCTCCTGCATCATCATCCGTGTGTTGAGTCGCGCCGGATTGAAGATGCTGGCGTAGTAGGTCTGCCACAGCGACTCGCGTGCATCCTCGGCCGGGGCATCTTCGCGCCGTGCACCGGGGCCGAAGGCAAGCGCCTGCCCATCCCAGGCGACGCTGCGCGAAGGGGTCAGGATCGCCCAGCGCATGCCGGTGAAGCGGCGCGCGAAGAACGGCGCGACCCGGTCGACGATGTGGTGCTGCGGCTCGAACCAGGCGATGAACGCATCAGGCTGGCCAGGTACCTCGCGGAAGCGCACGAATGCCTTCATCTTGTGCGTGTCACGGCGGACGGCCTGGGCGAGGGCTGTCGCGCGCAGGACATCGGCGTCGGCGGGGTTGCCCAGCACTGATCGCTCGCCATGGGCGATGCGCCACAGCAGGCGATACAGCACGGCCAGGCGCTGGGGATCGCGATGGCACAGGCAGGTGGCCGCCAGCTCCAGGAAGTCACGTGGAACGTTGGGTGCACCGGCCTCGGCAAGCATCGGCGCCTGCTGCATGGCCGGCGCATCCAGCAGTGACGTGTCACTCCCTTCCAGCCAGTCCAGCTGCGGCGGGGCAACGCCGCGCAGCAACGCTTCGCGCGCAGCATCGCGCCAGGCCTGCAGCGACCACGGCGGATCCACCCGCAGCGACCACCGCTGCGCGTCAGGACGCAGACGGGGCATCGAAAAGCGAACCCTGGCGCGGCGGCGGGGCCAGCTGCGCGCGCAGCGCCGCCGGATCATCCAGTGCTTTGCGCGGGTGATGGTCGGCCAGCAGCACGAACGGCAGCAGCTTGCTCATCGGTGCCTTCAGGCGCGCGATGTCGGCCACGCGCAGCCGCCCGTGGCGGCGTGCCATCAGCACGCGCTTGACGTTGCGCACGCCAAGGCCGGGCACGCGCAGCAGCATTTCTTTCGGTGCCCGGTTCAGATCGACCGGAAAGCGCTCGGGATGGCGGATCGCCCAGGCCATCTTGGGGTCGATATCCAGGTCGAGCATGCCGTCCTGGGTGGTATCGGTAATCTCCTCCACACCGTAACCGTAGAAGCGCAGCAGCCAGTCTGCCTGGTAAAGGCGATGTTCGCGCTGCAGCGGTGGCGGCTGCAGTGGCAGCTGCCGGCTGGCGTCCGGAATCGGGCTGAACGCGGAGTAGTAGACCCGGCGCATGCGGTAGTTGCCGTACAGACTGTCGGCGCTGGCCAGGATCTGCTGGTCGTTTGCCCCGTCCGCGCCGACGATCATCTGGGTGCTCTGCCCGGCCGGGGCGAAACGGGGAGGGCGCGGGCGAGCGCTGCGGCTGGCCGTCGGCGCCACCGCTGCGGGGGACTTGCGAGCCTCCTTGGCTTCCTCGATGCGCCAGCGCAGTTCGCCCATCGCGCCACGGATCGAGTGCACCGTCTTCTCCGGTGCCAAGGCGCTCAGGCCGGCTTCGGTCGGCAGTTCCACGTTGATGGACAGGCGGTCCGCATAGCGCCCGGCACTGGCCAGCAGTTCCGGCGAGGCCTCGGGAATGGTCTTGAGGTGGATGTAGCCGGCGTAGCGGTGTTCTTCGCGCAGCTGCCGGGCCACTTCCACCATCTGCTCCATGGTGTAGTCCGCATTGCGGATGATGCCGCTGGACAGGAACAGGCCCTCGATGTAGTTGCGCTTGTAGAAGTCCAGGGTGAGCGTGACCACCTCGTCCACGCTGAAACGCGCGCGGGCCACGTTGCTGGAGACCCGGTTCACGCAATAGGCGCAGTCGTAAATGCAGAAGTTGGTCAGCAGGATCTTCAGCAATGAAACGCAGCGGCCGTCGGGCGTGTAGCTGTGGCAGATGCCCATGCCCTCGGTACTGCCGATACCGCCACTGGCGCGCGAATCGCGTTTGCCCGAGCCGCTGGAGGCGCAGGACGCGTCGTATTTGGCGGCGTCGGCCAGAATGGCCAGCTTGCGGATGGTTTCCATTGAGGAAACCTACGGATGAGGGGTCTCATTGGATGAGACCGCCCATGAACGCTTCAGAAAAAAGGGGACGGAGGGGATTAAGTCGCAAATGCACAAACGACTTAATCCCCTCCGTCCCCTTTTTCGTGGGGTCAGAAGCCGTGGGTGATGCTGGGTGCGCCGGCCGAGAAATCGGCGTACGGGTCGTGCTCGCCGCTGCTGCCTTCGGACAAACGGAACTTCAGGGCCAGGCCATCGCGCGAGTCGGCCGCGCGCAGCGCTTCCTCCTGCTCGATGATGCCCGCCTTGGCCAGCCGGAACAGGCACTGGTCGAAGCTCTCCATGCCTTCTTCCAGCGAGCCTTCCATCGCCGCCTTGATCTCGTGCACCTGGCCGCGACGCAACAGGTCGCGGATCATCGGCGTATTGATCAGCACCTCGGTGGCCGGCAGGCGACGGCCCTCCTTGTTCTTCACCAGGCGCTGGCTGATCACCGCACGCAGGTTCAGCGCCAGGTTCATCAGCACGTTCTTGTGCGCGCTTTCCGGGAAGAAGTTGAGGATGCGCTCGATGGTCTGGTCGGCGTTGTTGGAGTGCAGGGTGGCCAGGCACAGGTGCCCGGTCTCGGCGAAGGCGATCGCCGCCTCCATCGTTTCCGCATCCAGGATTTCGCCGATCAGGATCACGTCCGGCGCTTCACGCATCGCGTTCTTCAGCGCGTTGTGGAAGGCGTGGGTGTCCAGGCCGACCTCGCGCTGGTTGACGATCGACATCTTGTGCTTGTGCAGGTACTCGATCGGATCCTCGATGGTGAGGATGTGACCGGTGGTGGTGCTGTTGCGGTGGTCGATCATCGACGCCAGCGAGGTGGACTTGCCGGAACCGGTGGACCCCACCACCAGCACCAGCCCGCGCGGGGTCATGATGACGTCCTTCAGCACCTGCGGCAGGTTCAGCTCCTCGATGCTCGGGATACGGCTGCGGATGGCGCGGATGACCATCCCGACCTCGCCCCGCTGCTTGAACACGTTGACGCGGAAGCGCCCGGCATCGGGCAGGGCGATGGCCATGTTGAGCTCCAGCTCGCGCTCGAACTGCGGCACCTGGCCTTCGTCCATCAGCGAGTAGGCGATTTTCTTGACCATGCCCGGCGGCAGGCCGGTGTTGCCCAGCGGATAGAGCTTCCCCTCGATCTTGATGTAGACCGGTGCCCCGGTGGTCAGAAACATGTCCGAAGCGTTCTTTTCGGTCATCAGCTTCAGGAAGTAGCCGATATCCATTGCGAATTTTCCCCAACGAAACGGCCGACGCCCGTTGCCAGCACGGTGTCGGCTTGACGACAATGGCCGTGAACCGACAACCGGTACGGCCTCCCCAATGAAACGACTTAGCTTCGCACGAATGCGCCATGGCCTGTATGTGATGGCGTTTGCATTCGCACTGTCTGCCCCCGCCTGGGCGCAGGACGCCGCCCTGGAACTGGCGCAGGCCCGGCAGGCGGTCGACAAGGCCACCCAGGCCGACGCCGACCAGTACGCCCCGGACCTGATCGGTCTGGCCCGGCAGGGGCTGGAGCAGGCCCAGCGCGCCGCCGGCGACCGCCGCGAACGGAAGAACGCCCCGGCGATGGCCCTGCGCGCCGCCGCCGATGCCGACCTGGCACGCGTCCGCAGCGAGGAAGCCACCGTCACCGCGCAGCTGCAGCTGCGCCGCAACGAGGTCAACCAGCTGCAACGCCAGCTGTCGACCGGGGAGGACCGCCGGTGAAGCCGATGACCGCCGCAACCCTGGCCGCGCTGCTGGCGCTGCCGACCCTGGCCGTGGCCGCCGACAACCCGATGGTGGCGCAGCTGAGCCAGCGCCTGATGGCCATCCAGGCCAACCCGGATACCGCTGAGCTGGGCGCCTTCGAGCGCATGCAGGCCCAGCAGGCCATCGCGACCCTGGACAAGGCCAAGCGCCGTGACCAGGAGCTGGCCACCTACCTGGCCGAGCGCCGGGTGGAGATTGCCGAGACGGCCGTGCGCACGGCGATGGCCGCGCGCGAGGTCGACCGCCTGGAGCGCACCCGCAGCGACCTGCTGATCGAGGCCAGCCGCCGCGACGCTGCCCGCGCCCGTCAGGAAGCCGAGCAGCTGCGCATGCAGGCGCAGATGCAGGCCGAGGAGGCCGAACGCCTGCGCCAGGCCGCCGAGGCCGAAACCCTGGCCCGCCAGGACGCCGAAAACGCCCTGACCAGCGTGGCCGGCAAGCAGCAGCAGCGGCTCAGCGCTGCCCAGCAGAACGCCGCCAAGCTGGCCCGTGAGGAGGCCGAGCTCGTCTCCGGGCAGAAACTGCCGGGTTCGAAGTTCGATGGGCGAGGCGAAGTCTTCACCTTCAGTGGCGACGCGTTCGCTGCAGGTGCCTCCAGCCTGTCCGGTGGGGCCCGCAACCAGGCCAAGGCGCTGGCCGAGTACCTGAACATCGGCAAGAAGGGCCGCCTGCGCATCGAGGCCTACGACAATGCCAACGGCGTGGGTCAGAAGCGGGCCGAAGCGCTGCGCGACGCCCTGGTCGCGGCTGGTGTCGCCAGCAACCGGATCCAGGTCAGCGGCAAGAAGGCAGCCTCCACCCGGGCCCGTTCGGCCGAGGTCATCATCGCCCCGTAATGCATTGATATTGTTTGTTTTTCGTTGCAATGAGCATTCAGCCTGAACCCCGCCCCGGCGGGGTTCGGTCTTTTTGACGCAGGGGTCTTGTACCCCGCCCTGAGCAGGCGTAGGGTCAATCGTCCGGGACGCAATGCCGCGGACCGGACGATGGGAGGGCCGGGCCGATGCAAGCAGGGCGCGAACCGCAGCAGATCGACGTGCGCAGGCCAGTGCCGCAGGTCGTTGCAGGCGTCCAGGTGGCCATCGGGCGGCGCTCCTCCATGAACAACGCCCCGTGCCTTGTGGCCGGGGCGTTCGTGTATCTGTCGAAGGAGGTCCATCATGTTTGAAGATCAGCCCCAGAGCGAGATCGACGCCCGTCGCGCGCGTGATCCGGAGTTCAGGGCACTCCATGACCAGCACCGCAAATTGAACAAGAAGTGCATGGACGCGGAGTTGGGTGTACTCCCGATCGATGATGTCACCCTGGGTCGCATGAAGCGTGAGAAGCTGCTGGCCAAGCAACGCCTTCTGCGAATGTACGAAACACCGCTCCCAACGACGTCCCCCACGCTTTGACGCACCCCGTCGCGCCCGGAACGGCGTGACCCGGCCATCGATGGTCCCGCCGGGCGACCCCCCCCGGCATCGCGGCACCGCCGATGAGGCGGCCGCGCCAAGGCATCACAGGCGGTGGTGCCTTGGCCAGCAGGCACAACTCACCGATGCGGGCGGTACCGGTCTCCTCGTCGATCCGGGGCCGCCCGCATCCCTTCATGGGGCAGGCGGGCGGCATGCCTGCACCGACCTGACATTCAGCGCCATCCGTCGGATAATCATCGGTCCGGCCCTGCGTGGCGCGAACCGAAAGTCCTCCGAATGCCCATCCATTCTTCCGTCCTCGAACTCATCGGCCAGACCCCGATCGTCAAGGCCCAGCGCCTGGACACCGGCGTCTGCGAGCTCTACCTGAAGCTGGAGAGCGCCAACCCGGGCGGATCGATCAAGGATCGCATCGGCCTGTCGATGATCGAGGCGGCGGAGCAGCGTGGTGACCTGAAGCCGGGGGCGACCCTGGTTGAAGGTACCGCCGGCAACACCGGCCTGGGCCTGGCGCTGGTGGCACAGCAGAAGGGCTACAAGCTGATCCTCGTCGTTCCCGATAAGATGAGCCGCGAGAAGATCTTCAACCTGAAGGCGATGGGCGCTGAAGTGCGCCTGACCCGTTCAGACGTCGCCAAGGGCCATCCGGAGTACTACCAGGACCTGGCCAAGACCATCGCCGAGCAGACCCCGGGCGCCTACTTCATCAACCAGTTCGGCAACCCGGACAACCCGGCCGCGCATGAGTTCGGCACCGGCCCGGAAATCCTCGAGCAGATGGGCGGTGACCTCGACGCCATCGTGTTCGGCTGCGGCAGCTCCGGCACCATGACCGGCCTGTCGCGCGCGTTCGCCAAGCTGTCGCCGAAGACCGAGCTGGTGCTGGCCGATCCGGTCGGCTCGATCCTGGCCGAATACATCAACGACGGCGTGCTCAACGACAAGTCGGGCAGCTGGCTGGTGGAAGGCATCGGCGAGGACTTCCTGCCCTCGATCTCCGACTTCAGCCGCGTCAAGAAGGCTTATGCGATCAGCGATGCCGAGAGCTTCCACACCGCGCGCGAGCTGCTGGGCAAGGAAGGCATCCTGGGCGGTTCGTCCACCGGCACCCTGCTGGCGGCGGCGCTGAAGTACTGCAAGGAGCAGACCACGCCGAAGAGGGTGCTGGTGCTGGTCTGCGATACCGGCAACAAGTACCTGTCGAAGATGTACAACGACTACTGGATGCTGGACAACGGCTTCCTGCAGCGCCCGCAGCACGGCGACCTGCGCGACCTGATCCTGCGCCCGTACGGCCAGCGCGACACCGTGGTGATCGGCCCGAACGACCTGCTGACCACCGCCTACCAGCGCATGAAGCTGTACGACGTCTCGCAGCTGCCGGTGATGGACGGCGAGAAGCTGGTCGGCATCGTCGACGAAAGCGACGTGCTGCTGCATGTCTATGGCGACGAGGCGCGCTTCCGCGACACCGTGGCCACCGCGATGGTCAGCAAGCTGGACCGGCTGGACGTGAAGTCGCCGATCGAGGCCCTGCTGCCGGTGTTCGACCGCGGCCAGGTGGCGATCGTGATGGACGGCGACGCCTTCCTCGGCCTGATCACCCGCATCGACCTGCTGAATTATCTGCGTCGGCGCGTTCAGTAAGGCGTTTATCGCCGCAGATCGCTGCTGAATCCCGGTTTATCCGCGTCAAAGCTCGTTAAGGCCGCGCTGATAGACTCCCGCTCCTTCGACGGCGCCGGTCATCGGCGCCAATCAGGAAACGACATGTCCAACGCTTCTTCCCCGGACCGCGCGCTGGCCCTGGCCACGCTGGCCATCCACGGCGGTCAGTCGCCCGACCCCAGCACCGGCGCGGTGATGCCGCCGATCTACGCCACTTCGACCTATGCCCAGTCCAGCCCGGGCGAGCATCAGGGCTTCGAGTACTCGCGTACCCACAACCCGACCCGGTTCGCCTATGAGCGCTGCGTGGCCTCGCTGGAAGGCGGTACCCGCGGCTTTGCCTTCGCTTCGGGCATGGCGGCCAGCTCGACCGTGATCGAGCTGCTCGACGCTGGCAGCCACGTGGTGGCGATGGACGACATCTACGGCGGCAGCTTCCGCCTGTTCGAGCGCGTGCGCCGCCGCACCGCCGGGCTGGACTTCAGCTTCGTCGACCTCACCGATCTGGCCGCATTCGAAGCCTCCATCACGTCGAAGACGAAGATGGTCTGGATCGAGACCCCGACCAACCCGATGCTGAAGATCGTCGACATCGCCGCGGTCGCCGCCATCGCCAAGCGCCATGGCCTGATCGTAGTGGTCGACAACACCTTCGCCTCGCCGATGCTGCAGCGTCCGCTGGAACTGGGCGCGGACCTGGTCCTGCATTCGGCCACCAAGTATCTCAATGGCCACTCGGACATGGTCGGTGGCATGGTCGTGGTCGGCGACAACGCCGAACTGGCCGAGCAGATGGCCTTCCTGCAGAACTCGGTGGGGGGCGTGCAGGGCCCATTTGACAGCTTCCTGGCCTTGCGCGGCCTGAAGACCCTGCCGCTGCGCATGAAGGCACACTGCGCCAACGCGCTGGCGCTGGCCCAATGGCTGGAAAAGCACCCGGCGGTGGAGAAGGTGATCTACCCGGGCCTGGCCTCGCACCCGCAGCATGAACTGGCCGGCAAGCAGATGGCCGGCTACGGCGGCATCGTCTCGATCGTGCTCAAGGGCGGGTTCGAGGCGGCCAAGCGCTTCTGCGAGAAGACCGAACTGTTCACCCTGGCCGAGTCGCTGGGCGGTGTTGAAAGCCTGGTCAACCATCCGGCGGTGATGACCCATGCCTCGATTCCGGTCGCGCGCCGCGAACAGCTGGGCATCAGCGATGCGCTGGTGCGGCTGAGCGTGGGCGTGGAGGAGCTGGGGGATCTGCAGGTGGATCTGGAGAGGGCACTTCAGTGACCGTCGGATTGTCCATGGTGTCTGACGCATGAGTGCCTCGAATCTGGCTGGTCTCATCTTCCAGCTCACCCGGCGTGAAGTCAGTGGCCGCTACAAGGGCTCAGTGCTCGGCTTGTTCTGGTCCTTCGTCAATCCGCTGTTGATGCTCAGCGTATACACGTTGTTCTTCTCGGTGATCCTGAAAGTTCGCTGGGGCGATCAGCCACAGCGTCAGGCGGATTTTGCGATCCTGTTGTTCGTCGGCCTGATCCTCCATGGATTCATCGCCGAATGCATCAACCGCGCGCCGGGATTGATCACGGGAAACGTCAACTACGTCAAGAAGGTCGTGTTCCCGATCGGCATTCTGCCGATCGTTTCCTGTTCATCGGCGCTGTTCCATTGGTTCATCAGTCTGAGCGTTCTGGCGCTTGCACTGGTGTTCGTTGGGAACGGTGTTCCGGTCACTTTTCCGTTGATTCTGGTAGTGATGGTCCCCCTGGTGCTGTATGCGCTGGGCATCAGCTGGATACTGGCGTCTGTGGGCGTTTACCTGAGGGACGTCAACCAGGTGGTGGGTGTTTTCTCGCAGATCCTGCTGTTCATTTCGCCAGTGTTCTTCCCGGTCACCAAGATTCCCGAGTACATCCGCCCGCTCTTCCTGGCCAATCCGCTTACGACGATCATCGAGCAGGCCCGTGCCGTCGCGGTGTTCGGTCAGCTGCCGGACTGGTGGCAGCTGGCGGGGCAGTTTGCTGCCGCGTCTGTGGTCTGCCTGCTGGGAATGGTCTGGTTCCGTCGCACCAAGTGTGGATTCGCTGATGTCCTTTAAGAAGGAGCTTGCACGATGAGTCGCCTGAAGCAATGGCTTCTTCGCCAGCGTTTCTTCTATGTGCTTATGGGGCTGAAGTACTACCTCGGCAACAATGTCGTTGCCCACTTTCCGATCGAATGTGTTCGCCGGTTCTATCTGACCCGCGTGCTCAAGGTGGCGATCGGCAAGGACACGCACGTCAGCATGCGCTGGTTCGTCACCGGTTATCCGGTGCGCGCGCACGTCAGCATCGGTGACAACTGCGTGATCAACCGGGAGGTGTATCTGGATGGCCGGGTAGGCGTGGTTGTTGGAAACAACGTCAATGTTTCCTTCCAGACCTGCATCCTCAGCCTGCACCATGACCACAACGCACCGACCTTTCCCGCGATTGGCGGCGTGGTCACCATCCAGGACCATGCCTGGATCGGTGCCCGCGCCACCTTGTTGCCGGGCGTGACCATCGGCGAAGGTGCCGTGGTTGCGGCGGGTGCGGTCGTGGCACGCGACGTGGCACCGTATGAGGTGGTGGGTGGCGTACCCGCCCGAAAGATCGGTGAACGCAACCGGGATATCCAGTACCTCACCAGGTTCTCACCGTATTTTGATTCGGATATCTTCGATGAAACCGCAGGTTAAGAAACAAGTCCTCGTGTTCATGCTGGCGCCTTCGCTGCCGGCGGTGACGGGGGGCGACATCTATGCGGTGAACGCAGTTCTGCCGTTCGCCGAGGAGATCGACTACCACCTGTTCTGCTACGTCGGCGGCGACGCCGACCGACGCAAAGTCGAGCAGCATCGCGCGCTCTACGACAAAGTGTTCCGGTCGGTCCATCTCGAGCCTCGTCCGAAAATGCCGTTCGAGCTGCCCAAGGTGCAGCGAGCCCTGTCGATGGCGCGGCAGGCACTGCAGGGTCTGCCTTTCATCGATGCCAGCTACTACAGCCGCAGTGCCGTTGCGGCTGCACGTCGCATCGTCCGGGAACAGGGCATCGATGCGATCGAGGTCAACTCGACCCATCTGGCGTTCTTCCGTCGATTCTTGCCACAGGTGCCGGGCATCCTGCTGAGCCACAACATCGAAGCTGACATTTTTCCGTTCTGGATGCCGGCAGGCCTGACCGGATGGAAGCTGCGTTTCATGGAATGGGTTGCCAGCCGAAGCCGGCGAGCCGCGAAGGCTGTCGAGATCGACAATGCCTTCGGGTTCTCGGCGATGACCTTCATCTCTCGCCATGACATGTCGCGGGTTACCGACAAGGTCCCGCGCTACCTCATGCCGCTGCACTTTCCGTTGGGTACCACGCGTTTTGAAGACAAGCCGGATGATGTCTTCCACGTACTGTGGATGGGAGGCTTTGGCTGGTACCCGAATGCGGAGGCGGTGACCTGGTTTGCCGAGAAGATCCATCCGCTGCTGGCAGGCCAGTTGCAGGAGCGGAAGATTGTTCTGCACTTCTGCGGCGGCAATCCTCCGGAGGCGCTGCAGGCATTGCATGACGGCCGCAACGTTCTCGTGCATGGCTTCGTCGACGACCTGCAATCGCTGCTGGACAAAGCGCATCTGCTGATGGTGCCACTGCTGTCCGGCGGCGGCATCCGCGTCAAGATCGTCGAGGCGATGTCTGCCGGCATCCCGGTACTCAGCACCAGCAAGGGGTGTGAGGGCATCGGCGCGACCGACGGCGTGGACATCCTGGTGCGTGATGACGCAGAAGGGTTTGCCCGTACATTGCTGGAATGCGCGCAGGACCGAGCGCGACTGGCAGCTCTGTCGGCGGCAGGGCAGGATCTCATGGCGCGCGAGTATTCACAGCAGGCAAGCCTGGACGCCAAGCGAGCCGCCTATCGGCATGCGGGGGTGATGTGATGCAGGCAGCAGATACGCCGTTGACGGCTGCGCCGGTGGTTTCGGTACGTGGTGTCGGCAAGGTCTTCCGCATTTTCGACCGTCCGGCGCAGCGCCTGTTGCAGCCGGCAGCAAACCGGCTCCGGCGCCTGGTGGGCATGCAGCCGCAGCCGGCGCGCGTGTTCCATGCGTTGGACGACATCAACTTCGACATCGCGCCGGGCGAAACTGTTGGAATCATCGGCCGCAATGGCAGCGGCAAGTCGACGCTGCTGCAGATCCTGGTCGGTACGTTGCAGGCCAATACCGGCAGCGTGACCGTCAACGGGCGGGTATCGGCGCTGCTGGAACTGGGCGCTGGTTTCAACCCGGAATTCAGCGGGCGCGACAACGTCTACCTGGCAGGTGCCATCATCGGCCTGGGTTCGGCGGACATGACCCGCCTCATGCCTGAAATTGAAAAATTCGCCGATATCGGTGAATTCATCGACCAGCCTGTCAAGACCTACTCTTCGGGCATGTTCGTACGGCTCGCGTTCGCCGTGGCGATCCACGTGTCACCCGATATCCTGGTTGTGGATGAAGCGTTGGCAGTGGGCGACACCGCCTTCCAGACCAAGTGCCTTACCCGCATTCGCAAGATGCAGTCTGAAGGCGTCAGCATCATCCTGGTTACCCACTCCACCAATACCCTGCTGGAATACTGCGACCGGGGCATCTACCTGCGTCGCGGACGGGTCGTGCTGGACGGACCGTGCCGCGAGGTTGTCAAGAAGTATGCCGACGACCTGGTGGACGAAGAAGGCGGAGCCGTGATCTATGCGGACGAGGCCCTTGCCAGCTTGCAGGACGATGGCCTGCCTGCAGACGCTGCGGCATTGCCGGCAAGCGAAATCACCGGCGTGGAGATTCTCGACCTGCAGGGGCAGCCAAGGACGACGTTCGGCCATGGCGAACAAGTACTGGTGAAGGTCGCCATCCATGTACGCCGGCGTATCGAGCAGCCCTGCTATGGAATTCAGTTGAAGAGCGTGGATGACATCGCCCTGTGGGCTGGCACCACCCAGAACATGAGCCTTTCGCCGCTGCCGACGGAACCGGGCGATTATGTTTTCGACTGGCAGTTGACGTTGAATGTCACCGGCAACCGCTATGTGCTGGCACTGGGCATCGGTGACCTCGACACGGGCGAGTACCACCGTCACTCACGCGTGCCCTACGCGGGCCATGTGGATGTATTGCCTCAGCCCCATTCCGGTCATGGCTGGCTTGCTCCCGCCCCTCGCTTCACCGCACCAGTGAGAACTGCATGATGACGCACTCCAAGCCAGTATTCAGGGCCCTGGTCGTGGGTTTCTATGGGGCACCCAACGTGGGCGACGAGGTGCTGCTGGACCTGCTGGTCCGTCGCATCCGCGAACTGGGCGGCGAGCCGGTGGTTGCCAGCATCGATCCCTCGTTGACCCGCCGCATGCATGGTGTGGATGCCGTGCAGTTTGCCAATGTCGGGGACATCGCTCGTGCATTGATGCATTGCGACGTACTGGTGATGGGGGGCGGCGGCATCTTCCAGGACCATCATCCCTTCAACCTCGATGCGGTGTACCTCCCTTATGCGAACGACATTTCCGGCTATGCACGGCCGATGCTGCTCGCGCGGCAACTGGGAGTGCCGACAATCGTATGGGGGCAGGGGGTTGGGCCGCTGAGTTCAGAGGGCGCACGCACCCTGGTGCGCGAGTTGTTCCAGCATGCGGCCGCCGTATCCGTGCGGGATGAATCATCCAAGGCACTGCTGCGCCAGATCGGCGTGGATCGGGATATCCTCGTTGCCGCCGATCCGGGATGGTTGTTCCGCCGCTATCACCCATTGCCGGCGCAACAGGCTGCGCATGATGCAGGCCAGCCGCAGAGCAAGGTACTGGCGGTGGTGGTGCGTGAATGGGACAAGGGGCAGTGGAAAACGTCCCTGGTGGAGGCGTTGCGCACTGCAGTTCCTGCAGGATGGCGGATCCAATGGGTGGCGTTCCAGGCCCATACCGAAGGCAGTGGCGCGACGTCCGACCTGCCCTTGATCGAATCGCTGCGCCAGCAGCTACCCGGGCGCAGCAATGATGAACTGATCGCACCGGCAACAACGGATGCGACCTGGCAGACAATCGCCAGCGCTGACGCGGTGCTGTCCATGCGCCTGCATGCCAGTATCCTTGCCCTGCTGGCGGGCAAGCCCACCGCAGGCCTTGAGTACGACGACAAGCTGTCGCATGCCCATGCGATGGCTGGAATGCCGTCGATTCTGAGGCTGTCGACCGACGATGGCCCGGAGCGCTTCGTGCAGGCGATCGAATCGCTGGTCACCGAAGCCTGGCGGCCGGATCCGCAGGTGGTGGACAGCCTGGAAGTGTCCGCCAGCGCGCACCTGCAGCTGCTCGACGGCTGCTCCTCCCTGCCGCCGGTGCCCCTTCGCTTCGACGCAACCTCCACAGACTGGTTGTCACTGTGGTTGCAACAGGCACTGGTCGAGCTTGAACAGACCCGGCAGCAGAGCCAACGCGCCCACGATCTACTGCTGTTCCGGGACCATCAGCTTGCCGAGCAGACGACGCAGAACACAAACCTGACGCAGCAACTTGTCGAGAAGCAAAAGAAGATGAATGAAGACATGGTCCGCCTGGATGCGGCTCAAGGCCAGCTGCAGGAGAATGCGCAGGCATTGCAGCAGATCAGGCAGGAAAGTGCGCAGGCACTGGAGCAGATCAAGGAGGAAAGTGCGCAGGCACTGCAGCAGGTCAAGGAGGAAAGTGCGCAGATGCTGCAGCAGATCCAGCAGCAGTTGGCAGGCAAGCAGGCCTATATTGATGACAAGGAGGTCTACATTGCGATCCTGCTGCAGCAAATCGAACAGGTGCAGGCCGAGCTGGCGCGCAGCCGTCAGGAGACCGCAGATGCGCTGAATCTCTGGCGTCGCCTGCGTAGGTTCCTGCAGTTGCTTCGCCGCGACCTGGTGCGCCTGCTGGCCGCCCCCTTCAAGTTGGCTTCGGTCTGGAGGCGGCACGGGTTGAAGGTCGCACTGCAACAGATCCCGCGACGCATGAAGACGCTGGGTGTTCCTCAGACCGCTGCCACGCAACAGATGGCGGAACCGCCACCGCCGATGGTGCGACCGGTTCGCCGCGAACGCCTGCTGGTGATCGCCAACACGTTGACCACCGACGGCTGGCCCAACCGGGCGATGCACTTCGCGAAGGCGGGCGATCGTGCCGGCTTCTTCGTGCGCATCACCGCGGTGGATGGAAGTGCCTGGCCGGACGACGGCAGCGGCCTGCCGGCGCGTCTCGCTGTCGATGCGCACGCCTGGCTGCAGGAAGTGCGCGCCGAGGGTACTCGCGTTCTGCTTGCCGATGCATCGCCGGAGGCGCTGGGCCTGGCCCGGTCGGCACGTGAACGCGGTGCCGAAGTGATCGTCGACCTCGCTGCACTCGGTGCGGATTCTCTCTCTGCGGAACTGCGCGTCCTTACTGATCGCGTTGTCACCGGAACCCCGGAGCAGAAGGTCGATGGCCTGCCGTCGCGCTTCCTGGGCGCGGCTGGAGACAATGAAATCTTCGACTCCTACCGCAGTCATGGGCTGCCGCAGGCATATGAGGACGGGCGACAACATGTCCTGTTCGTTGTCCTCGGCGGAGCCGGCGACGCCTGGCTTGATGCCGCGCTGAAGGCGTCCCCCGATCTCGTTTTCCATGTCACGGGAATGAACGTGGATGGCCGCGACAGCCGCCAGGTACGTGCCCTCGATTGGTCGTGGCAGCCGCAGCAGATGGCTCCGCTGATCGCCGGCGCGCATGCGGTTGTCATCGTCGGCGGGGCCGGGGACCGCACGCGCCTTGCCGACCTGTCAATGGCGGCGCTGCTGCTGGAGAAGCCGGTGTTTGTCGATGCGCTGCCGTCATTCGCACCGTCGCCCAACCTGCATCGGGTGGATGCCGTGCAGCTTTCCGCACAGCTGGCCGGCGCCACTGCATCGGAAGACTACGCATTCATCGCCCGCCACGCCTGGCTGGGCCATGTCGAGCAGTTGATGCAACCGGAGTATCCGCTGTCGGTAAGCGTGGTTGTGCTGATCCACAACAACCGCCGCATCATTGAGCGCTGCGTGAGCACGTTGCTGGAGCACGCCGGGGAATGGCTGCAGGAAATCGTGGTTGTCGATAACCAGTCCAGCGATGGCGGCGCCGAACTGGTTGAATCGCTGTACGCAGGGCATGCCAAGGTGAAGCTTGTGCGCAACAGTGAGAATGGATGCTCCTCGGGTCGCAACCTGGGCGTCAAGCATTCCACCGGCCGTTATATTGCGTTCTTCGACTCCGACCAGTGGTTGACCTCTCCGTCCTGCTTCAGTGAAGCCGTGAACATCCTGGCGGCCAACCCCGGTGTCGGCACCATCGGCTGGAATGCAGGATGGTTCGACGCCACGCGTGATGACCTGGGTGGACCCATCTCCGACTACCTTCCCAATCGCGGCATGAACAACGAGGCCCGCATCAAGGGATACCGCGATGACGTGGGTTTCCTGGGGACCAGCTGCATGTTCATTGCCCGTGACCTGTTCGAGCGTCTGGAAGGCTTCGATGTGTTCTACGACCCTACGTGCTTCGAAGACACGGACATCTGCTTCCAGGTGAAGAAGGCTGGTTATTCGGTGGCGTTCCGTGACCTGGCCGGTGTCCGTCACCAGCCGCACCAGACTACCGGTGCCAGCGAGGGCAGCGAGCGCTACAAGCGGCTGTTCAACCGCAACGCAGCCTACTTCCGCGACAAGTGGAAGGGGTATCCGGAGTTCTTCGTGGACCTCAAGTCCTGGCATTGAGCGAGGCAGAGACGGCAATGGGGTGGGGCAAGGTCAAGCGACGGCTGCTGGAAGCCATGCTGATGTTCGGCCCTGGGTTGTACAGTCGCTGGTCGATGTCACGGTCCACAGGAACACCCGCGGAGGTTCCGTCGACGGAACGCCCGCGTGTGCTCCTCGTGGACCATGATTTTCCCGAGATTGACCGTGATGCGGGATCTCGCGCGATCTCATGCTTCGCTGACCTGTTGGTCGATGCCGGCATGGAGGTCGTCTTCTGGTCGGCAACGATTGAGCCCTCCGCAGCTGGGAGAGCTGCCCTTGAAGGGAGAGGCATCACCCCATTGAGTCGACGGGAAACGGGGGCACTGGACGGATGGTTGGCGACGTTCGGAGGAAGTTTCATCGGGTCGGTGTCAAGCCGCCCACTGATCGCGGCTATGTATCTACCGGTCCTGCGCGCGGCGATTGCCGGTACTCATCTCTATTACGGGCACGACATCCACTATCTGCGGTTGCAGTTGATGCGTGCTACGTCCAAGGCCACCCTTGCCGATCATTGGCAGTGTCTGTTGATGAGAGTGGTGGAACAGCGGGCGTGGAGAAATGCCGACGTAGTTCTGTATCCCTCTAAAGATGAGGCTGGAACAGTGAACCGTTACCTTGCTGATCGCGGCTTGGCCGGGAACGGCGAGATGTTCCCGCTGTGGACCGTGGATGCAGGATCCATGCAGCACACGCCCGGCCCGGGCAAAAGATCGGGATTGCTGTTCGTTGGCAGCATGGCGCATGCACCAAACGCAGATGGTCTGGACTGGTTTCTGCACAAGGTGCTGCCCTTGCTTCAGCGGGGGGGACAGGCGCCGGTCCTCACCGTGGTAGGCTCCGGTATGGAGAACTACCGTGTGCCCCAGCATGCCTCTGACACGGTGCGTATTCTCGGTCGCATCGATGATGCTGCATTGGAGCGCTGTTACGCGTCTACGCGCCTGGTCATCGCGCCGTTGCGTTTCGGCGGCGGGGTCAAGGGGAAGGTGATCGAGGCAATAGGGCAGGGTGTTCCAATCATCTTGACCGGTGCGGCCGCGCAGGGCCTGGCTGGAGTCGAGGATATACTGCCGACTACCGATGACCCGTCGAAGTTTGCTGCTGCCATCCAGGCGCTGGATCAAGACGACCAGGCTTGGTCAGCCGCGTCTACCAAGGCGCGCCTGTTCCTGGCGGAACACTATGACCATCGTCAATTCGTGCAAAGGCTCAGGCACCTGCTGCTGCATTCCTGATCGGGAGTGAAGTCCTGTGATGCACGAGACTGTCCATGGGGCAATGTGCCCTATCGCTCGCTGGATCGGCTGCAGGTAGCCGCGCGGGCCTGCCCAACCATGCCGTTGGCTCACAAAGGATTGGCTTGGCCATCATCCAGTCGAGTAGCATTCCGCACGGGATACGACGTCTTCAGGGCAGTCAAAGAGCCGATTGGGCCCGTTCACCGCCATCGGTACCTCGGCCTGGATGATGCTAGGCCGGTCAAATTCAGTTGGGCGAATCTGGAGTTAGGGGAAGATATGGATTGGAGTAACTTGGCTGGGCGGGCGCGGTCGCAGCTGCACTCGATGTGCACTGATGCCCCGAGCCATGGCGGATTCAAGATGGTGGCTGCGCTTCTGTCCATGCTGCTCGTGGCATCCGCTTATAGCCAACTATCGAATCTGCATGTGTTCGGTCACGATGAAGTTCACTACAACCACTATTTCCAGCTGAAGCTGTTGCAGGATGGCCGGTGGCTGAACTACATCTTCAAGGATGTGCTTGTCAGTATTGACGCGTCGGCTTGGTTCGCCGCGTATATCGCCGCACATCTTTTGCTGGTCTATCGCATTGCGCGCCGCGCAGGCCTGTCGGTTGCACTGGCACTGATCATTTCGGCCGTCGTTTCGATCTCTCCGCCAGTCGTGGAACAAAGCATGTGGCCGGCCACTGCGTTCTCGGCAGTTGCAGTCCTGATCCTGGCCGAGGTGGTCACGCGGCGAGTGGCGATAGCACCGGTTGCGGTCTATGCGGCGCTCGGGATCCTTCTGTTCGGGACGATGCAGAGCTACTACTTCCTGGTCCCGCTCCTGTTCATCGGCGAATTCGCGTCCGAACAGCGGAGTGCTCGAGATCGATGGAGGTTGTGGTTGCAACACACGCTCAGCTGGGTGGGAGGGGCGGTACTCGGCGCTTTGGTCATGTCGATGATGCTGCTGCTGCTGGCAGGGCATTTCGGTCCGCAGGTGGATGACTGGCGATCGCCACATCCGGCCAAGGATCTTCCCTCTTTATGGCAGAACGTAAGCTACGTCATTGGATCATTCGGGAAGTGTGTAGCTTCCATTGGCAAGGCCTCGAACCTGGATGGTTGGTTGCTGTTGGCAACCGTGCTGCTGCTCGTTCCATTCGCCGTTCGCCGGAAGGGTTCAGTCCAGATCCTGTTGACGCTCGCAATGGTCGCTGCGGCGTTCCACGCATTCTCGATTCCGTTGGCACCAGTAATTACCACGCGCAGCCTGATCGCGCTGGTACTTGGACTGGCGCTGTTTTTCGGCCTTCTTGGAGGTGGGAATCGTATCTCACGGGCGGTCGTATTCCTCCTCCTGCTGGCGGGCGGTATTGGATTCCAAGCACAGGCCCGTACGTTCCTCCAGACCCAGGTGGAAACGACCTCCTTCCTGTTTGAGAAGATCCACACGCTATTGCCATTGCCGGCAGACCGGTATTCAGTACTGGCGGTTTCCGGCCGCATGCCGGGTGGCAAAGAGCCAGCTGCCACTTTCAACAACGAATACTTGATGAATTCGGTGGTGGTGGCTACCGGGGTCAGGAGTTTTGTTGATTGCCGGACGCACGAGGCAGAAGTGTGCGCGATGGCGGTGGAAGGTGACGCCGTGAATGAAACCGGGCTGGGTGAAGGGCGACTGAGGCTCTTCCAGGATGCAAAGGGTGGCGCGGTCATCGTCTATAGCGATGACTGATCAGGCGCCGCCAGTGCGTCCGGCCCGACGTAGATCGCAGCGGCTCCCGTGCAAGGAGGTCATCGCCATTTCCTTGCTGGGGCAGCATCGTGGTGGTTTGCCGCGCTGATCTCTATCCCGCCTCGCCGGACTTTTCTCCGGCGAGGCCAGTGATACGGAGGCGACCCCATCCAGGTCCCTCCATGCAGATCATTCAGATCTGCTTCCGGTAATGTGCGTACGCTGCAACGAGCATGTCCTCGTCATTGCGTGTGGGATGCCAATCCAGAACTTCCTGCGTAGGTGCAATGTCGACCACGTAGTTGATGTCGGCGATCTGATACTGCTCCCGATGCAGCAGCGGTTTGCCCAGCTTTTCCAGAAGCGACAGGGTCATCTTCAACGGCTTGGCGGGTACCGGCACTACAATCGAGCGCGAGCCGATGCGCTTGATCGTATTGCGCAGCAACTGGCGAACTGGTGGTGCATCGCCCGATCCCAAGCTCAGTGCGACGGCGGGGAATCCCTTCTCGACCGCAGCAAGAATTGCGCTGACGACATCCTCCACGGCGATCATCTGGTAGCGGTTCCGACCGCTGCCGATGGTTGGCACGGGAAGGCCAAGGTCCATCAGCCGGAACAGCTTGATCAGGATGCCAAAGCGTCCGGGGCCCACAATCATGCGTGGACGCAGGACGGTAATCAGGTAGCCCTCGGTTCGTGCTTGTTCGCACAGTTGTTCCGACGCCGCTTTGCTGCGTCCATACGGCCCCAACGGGTTGCGTCGGTGCGTTGGAGGTACAGGCAGCGATTCCGGCAGCCCGTACACCATGTCCGTGCTGGTATAGATCAAGCGTGGCTGGCGCAGTTTACGCATCCACTTCAGTACATTGGCTGTACCGGTAACGTTGACCTCGGCGAACCAGGCGTCCTGCTCTTTTGCCGGCACGGCGTTATGGAATTGCCTTGCCGCAAGATGGTGGACGACATCACCTTCATCCAATGGCACGCGCGACAGCGCCGCAGTATCCAGAATATCCAGCTGGTGATGGACGACCCTGCCGGAGAATTCTGCAGGCAGAGGCAGCAGGTCAACGGTCTGAACCTGCTGGCCCTGTGCAAGGAGGGTCCGGACGAGATGCGATCCGGTGAAGCCTGAGCCACCAATGACAATATGCTTGGTCACGGCTCAGCCCCCACGCGCGACGAGAACGACGCCAGCACAGATCAGCGCGATTCCAGCGAGCTTCATTACGCTGACCGGTTCACGGAAGAACAGATATGCAGCACCAACGACAATCACGTATCCCACGCTCAGGAAGGGATAAGCGAAACTCACCTGGACCTTGGAGAGGACGTACATCCAAAGCACGATGCTGATCGCATAGCACGACAGTCCGCTGAAGACCCACGGATTGAGGACAACGCGGATGGCGCCCTGTGCGAGCTCAAGCACGCCCTGGTTGGTCACCAGCGAAACATTCGGCATGCCTTTGCGAAGGAAAAGCTGCGCACTCGCATTGAGGGCTACGGAGAACAGAATGAGTGGGATGAATTTGAGATACATGCGATCAACTTTGGAATGATGAGGAGGCATTACCAGTGGCGTGTCGCCGCCATTACGATGATCAGCCCGGCGAGGCCGACGCCCTGGCTGACGCGGTCGCGCGCTGCGAACACGATGGGGTCATCATGCATGTCGCCCCGGTGGGCGACAAACCAGGCACGGCTGATCCAGTACAGCAGCACAGGACAGAGCAGCCAGAGCACTTGGGGCGTGGCGTACAGTCTGAGGCTGTCAGGGCTGTTGATGTAGAGGGCGAAGACCAGAACGCCGATGTAGCCCGCAGCTGTCCCGAATGACTGCACCAGCGGCAGATCGGCCACGGAGTATCCGCGACCGGAGGCTTTCTGCTTTCCCTGCGTTGCAGCCGCGGTTAGTTCGGTATAGCGCTTGAGAAGGGCAAGGCTGAGGAAAATGAACATCGAGAACGCGAGCAGCCAGAATGACCGTGGCGAATCGATTGCAAAAGCGCCGCCGATGATCCGCACGGTGTAAAGCGCCGCCAACACCACGACATCGATCATCACGATGCGCTTGAGCGTGAACGAATAGGCCAGGGTCGTGATGAAGTAGATCAGCAGGACCAGTGCAAACGCAGGACTTGTCCACAGCGCCAGAGCGAAACCGGCCAGTGTCAACAAGGGGGTGGCGACCAGGCCATGAAACAGGGGCAAGGTCCCGGCCGCGAATGGTCGCTTACGCTTCCGTGGATGCTGCCGGTCTGGCGCCAGATCCAGCAGGTCGTTCAGCAGGTAAACGCCGGATGCGCACAGGCCGAAGGCAAGGAAGGCGAGCGCCGCGTTTACTACGGCTTCTGGTTCGAACAGACGGTGCGCGGTAAGCAGTGGAACCAGTACCAGAAGGTTCTTCAGCCACTGGTACAGCCGCAGGGCCTTGATCCAGGTGCGGAGCCCTCCGGGCTGTCCAGGCAGGTGGTCGATCAACCGGGTTTGCGCGCGGGCCTGGTTTGCCAGCGATCCGGTGGCGTTGACGACGACAGCACCTGCGGCGTGCTTCCAGACCGGCAGGTCAACGCGGTGGTTGCCAAGATAGTCGAACCCCCGTTCCCCATAGCGCTCGACGAGGGCTTCAGCCTTGGCGTGCCCGGCCAGATTGCGGGCCCCATCGCTGGCGATGACCTCGTCAAAAACGCCGAGATGATCGGCGATCGGCTGGACCAACAGCCGGTCCGAGGCGGTGCACAGGACACGCGGACGCTGCGGTGTCGCGCGCAGCATGGCCACGACACGCTCATCGTATGGCAGGGTTTCAACCTGCAAGGCCACCCGGGAAGCGAGCTGGCGCTTAACATAGGCCTTGCCGCGCAGCAGCCAGAACGGTACCAGCAAAGCAAACAGCGGGTTGCGCGCCAGCAGGGCCAGCAGTGATTCGTACAGCAGGTCGCTACGCAGCAGCGTCCCGTCCAGATCGACGCACAGGGCTGCTCCCGGCGTCAACTCACCGGATCCAGCCGGTACATCATTGTGATGCGACATATGCCGCAGTTCCCCTCATCCAATAGTGCGGGGAGTATACGAGGGGGAGTTACATTGCGACAGATTCAGGTACCAGCGCGGGGGCGTGAAGGCAGCGCATCCCGGGACAGGCTGGAGCAGCCGGTTGAGCCGTCGCAGCCGGGGCCAAGTGCAGACGGTGCAGGGTAATCAGCTCGCAGTCCTCCGTAGCGCAGGTCGTTTGTCCAGGCACCAGCGTCAAGGTGAGCTGCCCGCCGGCGGCGCTGGACAGGCCTGCCAGGTCGATGGGGTATTCACGCGTCCCTGCTTCGATCTGAAGCAAGCCGAGCGGGGCGTCGTTGGCCAGCACCGTGAGCTCGCGAGGTGACTGCGCCGACAGTGAAAGGACTGCCTGCAGCCGGGCGGGCTCGGATGGCAGGCGCAGTCGTAGCGAGGCGGCCGCGCCACGAACGCTGCGCCCTTGGGGAGAGGGACCGTGCCAGCCACAGGAAATGAAACGATTGCTGGCATCGGCGCTGAAATCCACCGACGATCCCACAGGCAGTGCCTCGTAGGCAGGCAGCAGGGTATAGCCATCCAGTCGCACCGCAGCGTCTGGCGATACGCCGACACGGACTTCAGCCAGGGGCAGGTCTTCAGGGAATACATACCTGGCTTCCAGCATCGTCCCGTCACGTCCATCGGCCGTGTCCAGCAGCGCATGGCGGTCGTAGGTCTGTGCCCCGTAACTGGCAACGACGTCGGCCCAGGCACCGTTGGCGGGGTGGGCCACGCCCTGCAGGCTGAGGGTGTAGTTGCCTGCGCACAGATCCTGGTAGGCGCCATAGGCCAAGGTCCCTTCCGCACCCTGCGAGAACAGCTTTCCATCCATCGCTTCACCGACGATCGTATGGCTCGCATCGAAGTGGGTGCGGATGATGAAATCGTTGCGCAGCTGGGATGCCGGGGGCGCTTCGCGTGCAGCCTGCAGCAGTTCCGGCACCAACGCGCCGGCCTTGAGCGATTGTTGTGACACCACGCGAGCCGTTCCGTCAGCGCTCCCCCACAGGCACCACTCATCGGCGGGCTGTCGTTCGTCGAACGCAAAGCAACGATCAATGTAGAGGACCTGCTGGGAATCACCGCCGGCCAGAAGGTGGCCAGAGCGGATGCCGTTCGTGCCAAGCTGGGCAATTCGGCCGCGGTCATCGGCAGCGATGGCCAAGGGCGGAGTCAGCGTCTGCTTACCCAACTGGATGACGCCATCCACTAACTGCAGGTGATCGTCGATCCGGCCCAGCTCCCATAGCGTGCTGGAATAGGCCATGAAACCTGGCAGGTGGTCCTCGCTGGCATCTGGTTCCCGACCGGGTCGGACACTCAATGAAGTACCTGCGCCCTTCACGGAAAGCTGTGAGCGGCCAAAGCCGAGTGCCACTCCCCCTTGCAGGGCATCAAGCAGTGAGGCGCCGGTATCGAGGGTGGTCGCGGGTCGATCAACCTGCCTCGCGCGCAGGTCGCTGCCGAACATGAGAAGAAGGTTGCTGCGATCAGCATCTCGCAACAGGTCGGCAATGTCGTTGGGCAGGGCCAGATGGTCCGATGCAACAACAATGATTGTATTGCGAGCGTAGGGACTGGCGCGGATGCGGCGTACGAAATCAGCAACCAGTCGGTCCGAGCAATGGATTGCGTCGAGCATCGGCCTGCGCTGGCCAAGCCCCTCATAGGCGACATCGAGGCAGGCATGGGGGATGTGTCCGCTTGGATGATGTGTATCCAGAGTCAGGCCGACGAGGGCGAAAGGCGTGGTCTGCTGCGAGAGCGCAGCGAAGCGGTCCCAGAGCGCATCCAACAGGACATCATCGTGGACGCCCCATGGCGAGAAACGGTTGTCGCCCAGCTTCAGGCTCTTGAAATAGGAGCGATCGCGTACCGTGCCGAAGCCGTGGCTGGCGAGGAACTGTCCCTTTCCAGCGAAATCAGAAGCGGCGCCACCGATGAACTCGACGTCGTATCCGCGCTCGCGCAGGTGATCGGTCAGGCAGTACGCGCCAGGCAGGAAGCGGCCGATGCTTGCATAGCCATTGGCGTCCTGGCTGAGGGAAAGGGGGACGCCGCACAGGGAACTGACCATGCCGGCGATCGTCCACGTGCCGCCTTCGCGCGAGTCCACGTGCCGGAAATCCACGGCCTCGCTGCGCAGCTTGTTCAACTCTGGCGCAAGGCCAGGGAATCGCGACTCATCGAGATAGGTGCGCTCGAAGCTTTCGGCGTAGAGAATCACCACGTTGCGGTGATTCCCGAGCGGGGCGTCGGGACGTACGTACTGGTCCCCTTGTGCCGGTGCAAGACGTGCCTGCCGATCCTGGCGTACCAGTGTCGCGACGTCGTAGACGATCGGATTGAAAACCAGCGTCGCCAGCAGAGAAGCCGCGAACAGGGGACCGGCGGGTGCCCACCTCCGTGCCGAATGCAGGCGGGGCATGAAAGCGAGGGCCAGGCATGCCACCAGTGCTGCCGAAAGCAGGCCGATGGGCAAGCTGAAATCAGCGGCGCCTGCGCCGCGCATGCCTGAGCGCAGATGATAGATCACGGCGTAATCGATGCCGTTGCCACTGAGTGCATCAATGAAAAGCCAGATCGCCAGCAGTGCTCCGCAGAGCGCAGTGACCAGCAGCTTCCATCGCTGTCCATGTGTGCAATGTCGCGCAAGCAACGCGAGCATTCCGATCCATGCCGCAAAAAACAGGCATTTCATCGCCATCTGCATTCTCTCCCTCCGGTTGGAGCGATGGGAGGGGAAATGCTACAGAATCAAGACAGCGCAAAAGGCGTGTTGCAATATGCCGACATGTTTTGACGAGTGGCAGGGTGGGCAATGTCTGCCCACCCTGCGAGTTGCTACGCAGGTTTCGACTACAGCGCCTTTTCCAGCTCCGGCAGGATCACAAACAGATCGCCCACCAGACCGATATCGGCAATCTCGAAGATCGGCGAGTCCGGATCCTTGTTGATCGCGACGATCGTGCCGGCATCCTTGATGCCGGTCAGGTGCTGGATGGCGCCACTGATGCCGACGGCCACGTAAAGTTCCGGGGCGATGATCTTGCCGGTCTGGCCGACCTGCAGGTCGCTGGGCACGTAGCCGGCATCAACCGCAGCGCGCGAGGCACCGACGGCGGCACCGAGCTTGTCGGCCAGCTGGAAGATGACCTTGAAGTTCTCTTCCGAACCGACACCACGGCCACCGGAGACCACGCGCTTGGCGCTCTGCAGGTCCGGGCGGTCGCTGGCACCAGCGGCGAGGCCGACGAAGCGGGTGTGGGTCGGCAGGGCAGCATCGACGCTGGCCGCCTCGATGGTCGCGCTGCCGCCCTGGGCGGCTTCCGGCCACGAGGCGGCACGCACGGTGGCGACCACGATCTGGTCGGCCGGGGCTTCCACGGTGATGATCGCGTTGCCGGCGTAGATCGGGCGCTTGAAGGTGTGGCTGCCTTCAACGCTCATCAGGTCGGAAACCTGGTTGACGCCCAGCAGGGCGGCCACGCACGGCATCAGGTCCTTGCCGAAGGTGGTCGACGGGCCGAACACGTGGGTGTAACCCTTGGCCAGCTGCGCGATCTGCGGTGCCAGCACCTGGGCGATGGCCTGCGCGTTGGCAGCGTTGGCCACGGTCAGGACCTTGGCGACGCCAGCGATCTTCGCGGCCTCCGCAGCCACGGCAGCCGGATCGGCGGCCAGCACCAGCACGTCGATGCTGGCACCGCTGATGGCGGCGGCAGCGCTGACGGTCTTGGCGGTAGCGGCGTTGAGCTTGCCGTCGTGGTGCTCGGCGATGACGAGAATCCTGCTCATTACAGCAACCCCTTCTGCTTGAGTGCGGCAACCAGTTCGGCCGCGTCCTTGACCATCACACCCTTGCTGCGCTTGGACGGCGCGGCGTACTGGGTGGTCTTGAAGGTGTCGGCGGCTTCAACGCCGAGGTCGGCCAGCTGCAGGGTCTCCAGCGGCTTGGCCTTGGCCTTCATGATGTCCGGCAGCTTGATGAAGCGCGGCTCGTTCAGGCGCAGGTCGGTGGTGACCACGGCCGGCAGATCGACTTCCAGCGTTTCCAGGCCGGCGTCGACTTCGCGGGTCACCGTGGCCTTGCCGTTGGCGATCTCAAGCTTGCTGGCGAAGGTCGCCTGCGGGCGGCCCCACAGCGTGGCCAGCATCTGGCCGGTCTGGTTGGCGTCGTCGTCGATCGCCTGCTTGCCCAGGATCACCAGATCCGGCTGTTCCTTCTCGATCAGCTTGAGCAGGGTGCGCGCGGCGGTCAGCGGCTGGATGGCCTGGTCGGTGACCACATGGACGGCGCGGTTGGCGCCCATGGCCAGGCCGTTGCGCAGGTGCGCCTGGGCATCGGCCGGGGCGATGGTGGCGACCACGACTTCGCTGGCGATGCCCTTGTCGCGCAGGCGCAGGGCCTCTTCCAGGGCGATTTCATCGAAGGGGTTGGGGGACAGCTTGACGCCGTCGGTGACCACGCCGGAACCGTCCGGCTTGACCTGAATGCGGACGTTGTAGTCCACCACGCGCTTGTACGCGACGAGGATTTTCATCTGGTACGGGGTCCTTCAATAACGGAGAGAACGTCCGGTCCTCGCACAGCAACCGGTTCGGGGGTGGGACCCCGATTCTAACTGGCCTTTGTCGACCATGCGAATGCGTATGGTGAAACGGCGTCCTGTATCCACGTCGCCTGAATGGCTACTCTAGCGGCCGGTTCCGCTGCCCCGCCACATGCCTTCATTGACCTCGCCCCCTCCATACCGCCTGCTGCTGGCGATTGCCGTTGCTGGTGTGGCCATGCGCCTGCTGTTCGTGCAATGGATCCCCTTGCAGCCCGTTGCCGATTTCGGCCGCTATCTGGAGGTTGCCAGCAGCGTTGCCAGCGGTGGCGGCTTCCGGATTTCAGGCATTCCCTATGTGTCCCAGCCTCCGTTGTACCCCGGAGTGCTCGGCGCCTGGTTCATGCTCACCGGCGTGAACGTGGGCGCGGGCAAGATTCTCAATGTCCTGCTCTGGGCCGGCACGCTGGTTTCGTGGGTCGGTCTGGGGGTGCGCCTCCAGCTGCGCCCGGCCTGGCAGGTTGCCTCTCTGGCAGTGCTGGCATTCCATCCGGCGCTGGTCGCCTACAGCAATGTACTGGGTACCGAATCGCTGTCACTGTTCCTTGCCGTGTTCGGCATGCTTGTGGCGGTCGTGCGTTTTCCGGGCCGATGGCTGCTGCTGGGAGCCGTGCTGGCACTTACCGCGTTGAACCGGCCACAGATGCTGCCGTTGCCGGGAGCCGTGGCACTGGCGTTGCTCCTGCGTGATGGGATGCGCATCGCCACCTGGCGGCGGATCAGCATGGTGGTGCTGGGTTTTCTGCTGGTACTGGGGCCGTGGACCCTGCGCAACGCAGTTCTTTTCGGCCAGTTTGTGCCCGTCAGTGCAAACAGCGGGTATGTGCTGATGGTCAACAACAACGATGCCAATACGCATGGCGGGTGGATGCCCTTGAAGGATGTCCCCCTCCAGGCTGACGACAAGGCCCGGTTCGCCGATGCTGGATTTCCCCAAGGGTTCTTCAGCGGAGAAAGCGAGGACTGGAAGCTCCGCCACTGGACGCCTGCGGCCGACGTGATTGGCTCAGCAATTGGCCGCCGTTGGATTTCCGAACACCCCGGCCGCTTCCTGGAGTTGGCGCTGCTGCGCGTGCGCGGATCGTTCGATGTCGGCAGCCTCCTGCATTGGCCGTTCCTGGAGAGAGGCGGTGCTCCGGTGTGGCTGGGTAGGTTGACGCTGGCACTCAACATTGCGTTGACGGCCTGGACGATGGTTGCGCTGCTGCGCATCTGCCTCCACCTGCGCCGCTGGCAGCCCGTTCATTGGCTTGCCGTGGCCACACTTGGCCTGGGAATGGTGTCGATCCTGCTGTTCGAGGGGCAGGGACGCTACCTCCTGCCACTGGTCCCAGGGGCGCTGTTCATCATTGCCGCCGCGGGCAGGCTACGCTTGCCCAGCCGGATCAACGCTTGATATCCCGTGGTCCTCCGAACCCTTCGCTGCAGACACGTCCCAACCCGTACCAATCAGGAGAACAGGTAGTGCCCACATGGCTTGTCACCGGCGGTGCCGGATTCATTGGCGGTAACTTCGTTCTCGAAGCGGTCGCCCGTGGCATCAAGGTCGTCAATCTCGACGCACTGACCTACGCCGGCAACCTGAAGACCCTGGCCAGCCTGGACGGCAACCCGCGGCATGTGTTCGTGCAGGGCGATATCGGCGACAGCGCGCTGGTCGCCCGCCTGCTGACCGAGCACCAGCCCGATGCAGTGCTGAACTTCGCCGCCGAAAGCCACGTGGACCGCTCCATCGACGGCCCAGGCGCCTTCATCCAGACCAATGTGGTGGGCACCCTGGGTTTGCTTGAAGCGGTACGCGACTACTGGAAGGCGCTGCCGGCCGGACAAGGGGCGGCCTTCCGCTTCCTGCATGTGTCCACCGATGAGGTGTATGGCACCCTGGGCGAGACCGGCAGGTTCAGCGAAACCACCCCGTACGCCCCGAATTCGCCGTACTCGGCGTCGAAGGCCGCTTCGGACCACCTGGTGCGTGCGTTCCACCACACCTACGGGCTGCCGGTGCTGACCACCAACTGCTCCAACAACTACGGCCCGTATCACTTCCCCGAGAAGCTGATCCCGCTGGTGATCGCCAAGGCGCTGGCTGGCGAACCGCTGCCGGTGTACGGCGATGGCAAGCAGGTGCGCGACTGGCTGTTCGTGTCCGACCACTGCGAAGCGATCCGCACCGTGCTGGCCAAGGGCCAGGTCGGCGAGACCTACAACGTCGGCGGCAACTCGGAAAAGCAGAACATCGAAGTGGTGCAGGCGATCTGCGCACTGCTGGACCAGCGCCGTCCGCGCGAGGACGGCAAGCCGCGCAGCAGCCAGATCACCTATGTCACCGACCGTCCTGGCCATGACCGCCGCTATGCGATCGATGCTTCCAAGCTGAAGAACGAGCTGGGCTGGGAACCGGCCTACACCTTCGAGCAGGGCATCACCTTCACCGTCGACTGGTACTTGGACAACCAGGACTGGGTCAACGGCGTGCTCGACGGCAGCTACCGCCTGCAGCGCATCGGCACCACGGACTGAACCCAGGAGACACCATGACCCAGCGCAAGGGCATCATCCTCGCCGGTGGCTCCGGCACCCGCCTATATCCAATCACCAAGGGTGTCAGCAAGCAGCTGCTGCCGGTGTACGACAAGCCGATGATCTACTACCCGCTCAGCGTACTGATGCTGGCGGGCATCCGCGAAGTGCTGATCATCAACACCCCGCACGAGCAGGCGCTGTTCCAGCAGCTGCTGGGCGACGGTTCGCAGTGGGGAATGGACATCCAGTACGCGGTGCAGCCGAGTCCGGATGGCCTGGCCCAGGCCTACCTGATCGGCCGCGACTTCGTGGCTGGCAAGCCGAGCTGCCTGGTGCTGGGCGACAACATCTTCCACGGCCACGGCCTGCGCGAGGTGCTCAAGCGTGCTGACGAGCGCGTGCACGGCTCGACCGTGTTCGGGTATTGGGTCAATGACCCGGAACGGTATGGCGTGGCCGAGTTCGACCAGGGCGGCAAGGTGATCGATCTGGTGGAGAAGCCGGAAAAGCCGCGCTCCAACTATGCGGTGACCGGCCTGTACTTCTATGACGGCAAGGCCTGCGATTACGCGGCCGAATTGAAGCCGTCACCGCGTGGCGAACTGGAGATCACCGATCTCAACAAGCGGTACCTGGCCGAAGGCGACCTGCACCTGGAGGCGCTCGGCCGTGGCTATGCGTGGCTGGATACCGGTACCCACCAGTCGCTGCTGGAAGCATCCAACTTCATCGAGACGATCCAGACCCGTCAGGGCCTGCAGGTCTGCTGTCCCGAGGAAATCGCGTTCGGCAAGGGCTGGATCAACGCTGGACAATTGGAAGCGCTGGCCGCGCCGTTGATCAAGAACAGCTACGGTGAATACCTGCATAAGCTCGCCGTGCGTGGAGTCGTTCCATGAAAGTGATTGAAACCCGGTTGCCCGGCTGCGTGGTGATCGAGCCGGCGGTGTTCGGCGATGCCCGCGGTTATTTCTTCGAAACCTGGAATGCCGAGCGCTTCGCCGCGCTGGGCCTGCCGGACCGTTTCGTGCAGAGCAACGTGTCGACGTCCGCACAGGGCGTGCTGCGCGGCCTGCATTACCAGTGGCCGCGGCCGCAGGGCAAGCTGGTCAGCGTGCTGGAAGGCGAGGTCTACGACGTGGCCGTGGATATCCGCCGCGGTTCGCCGACCTTCGGCCAGTGGGAAGCGGTGGTACTGAGCGCGGAGAACAAGAAGCAGTTCTGGATTCCAGAGGGCTTCGCGCACGGTTTCGCCGTACTGTCCGAGCGTGCGGTGTTCAGTTACCTGTGCACCGAGGTCTACCTCAAGGACTTCGATGCCGGCGTACGCTGGAATGACGCCGACATCGCCGTGGACTGGCCGGTCAGCGCACCGACCCTGTCGGCCAAGGACGAGAACGCACCGTTCCTCAAGGACATTGCTGAAGATCGCCTGCCGGTCTACGTGCCATGACCGTGCTGGTGTTCGGTGGCAACGGGCAGGTGGGCCAGGAGTTGCTGCGCGCGCTGGCGCCGCTGGGGAAGGTGATTGCAACCGCGCGCAGCGGCCAACTGCCCGACGGAAGTACCTGTGAAACGGCCGATTTCGGCCAGCCCGACAGCCTGCCGGCATTGCTGGACCGCGTGCAGCCATTGGTAGTGGTCAATGCGGCGGCTTACACCGCTGTTGATCACGCCGAACAGGACGTCGATGCGGCCTTCGCCGCCAACGCGCAGGCACCAGGCGTGATCGCGCGCTGGTGTGCGGCGCATGGCGTGCCGTTCGTGCATTACTCCACCGACTACGTGTTCGACGGCCAGGGCAGCGCGCCCTACCGCGAGGACCAGCCGACCGCACCGCTCGGCGTGTATGGCACGAGCAAGCGCGATGGCGAGGACGCGGTGCGTGCGGCCGGTGGCCGCCATCTGATCTTTCGCACGGCGTGGGTGTATGCCTCGCACGGCGCGAACTTCCTGCGCACCATGCTGCGCGTGGGCGCCGAGCGCGATGCGTTGCGGGTGGTGGCCGACCAGATCGGTACACCGACGCCGGCCGCGTTGATCGCCGATGTCACCGCGCAGGCACTGCAGCATCCTGGGCAGTTGTCGGGTACTTGGCACCTGACCGCCAGCGGCCAGACCAGCTGGCATGGCTTTGCCGGGGCCATATTTGCCGAGGCGTTGGCCAGCGGCGTGTTGGCCAAGGTGCCGACGGTCGAGGCGATTCCCAGTTCCGAGTATCCGACCCCGGCCAGGCGCCCGGCCTGGTCGGTGCTGGACAACCGCAAGCTGCAGCAGGATTTCGGCGTCGTGCTGCCGAGCTGGCAGGATGGCCTGAAGCGGGTGATGGCGGAGCTGGCCTGACGGCCGTAGCGCCGGGCCAAGCCCGGCGACGCAGCGCTGCCGGGCCGATCAGGAACGGGTCAGAGCCCGTTGCGCAGCAACGGGATCCGACCCCGGGCAAACCTCAGCTGCGCCCGTAGGTATCCTCGAACCGCACGATGTCATCCTCGCCCAGGTAGCTGCCGGACTGCACTTCGATCAGTTCCAGCGGCAGCTTGCCCGGGTTGCGCAGGCGGTGGGTCACGCCCAGCGGAATATAGGTGCTCTGGTTCTCGCTGAGCAGGATCACCTCGTCACCACGGGTCACTTCAGCGGTGCCGCTGACCACGATCCAGTGTTCGGCGCGATGGTGATGCATCTGCAGGCTCAGCGTGCCGCCGGGCTTGACCGTGATCCGCTTGACCTGGAAGCGCTCGCCGTTGTCGATCGAATCGTAGGCACCCCACGGGCGATAGACCTTGCGGTGCCAGGTGGCCTCGCTGCGGCCTTCGGCCTTCAGCTGCGCCACTACGGTCTTGACCTCCTGCATGCGGTCCGCCTTGCCGACCAGCACCGCGTCGTCGGTTTCCACCACCACCACGTCATCCAGCCCCACCAGCGCCACCAGGCGCTGTGCGTAGGCATAGGTGTTGCGGCAGTCGATGGCGATCACGTCGCCCTGGTGGGCGTTGCCATCGCCGTCCTGCTGCGAGACATCGCGCAGCGCGGTCCACGAGCCGACATCGTTCCAGCCGGCATCCAGTGGAATCACCACGGCATCGGCGGTCTTCTCCATCACCGCATAGTCGATCGAATCGGACGGAACGGCGGTGAAGGCCTCCTTGTCCAGGCGGGTGAAATCGGCATCGCGACGCGCCTGCTGCCAGGCCTGGCGGCTGCCGGCGAGCATGGCGGGCTGGAAGCGTTCCAGCTCCTGCAGGTAGCGCGAGGCCTTGAACAGGAACATGCCGCTGTTCCAGTAGTACTGGCCGCTGCTGACGTAGCGGGTGGCGGTGCCCAGGTCGGGCTTCTCGACGAAGCGCTCGACCGCGCGCAGGCCCTGGCCATCGGCGGCCTTGATATAGCCGTAGCCGGTTTCCGGGCCGGTCGGCACGATGCCGAAGGTCACCAGCTTTCCGGCTTCGGCAGCAGCGGCGGCGGCCTGGACGGCGCTGCGGAATGCAGTCTCGTTGTTGATCACATGATCGGAGGGCAGCACCAGCAGCAGCGCGTCGCCGCCGTCGCGGGTGGCTTCCAGCGCGGCCACCGCGATCGCCGGTGCCGTGTTGCGGCCGACCGGCTCAAGGATGATCGCGGCTGGCTCGGCGCCAACCTGCTGCAGCTGCTCGGCGGCAACAAAGCGGTGTTCCTCGTTGGCAATCACCAACGGGCCGCGCGCGGCAATCGGCGCCACCCGCTGCCAGGTGGCCTGCAGCATCGTCTGTTCGCTGGCCAGCGGAAGGAACTGCTTGGGATAGGCTTCGCGCGAAAGCGGCCACAGACGGGTACCGGAGCCACCGGACAGGATGACAGGCTGGATAGTGCTCATGGCCTTCCTTTGATTATTTCTGCAGCAGGGAGGAAATCTCGTCGGTACGCGCCTGCATCAATGCAGCGTCTCCCCGCGATTCCACATTCAGGCGCAGCAGCGGTTCAGTGTTGGAGCTGCGCAGGTTGAAGCGCCAGTCGCCGAAATCGGCGCTGACGCCATCGGTGTAGTCCAGCGCGGGCGACTGCGCGGCGAAGTGTTCCATCACGCGTGTGACCGCAGCCTTGGCATCGGCAACCTTGAAGTTGATCTCACCGCTGCAAGGGTAGGCGGCCATGCGGTCTTCAACCCAGTCGGCCAGCGAGCGGCCGCTTTCGGAGACCAGCTGGGCGATCAGCAGCCACGGAATCATGCCCGAGTCGGCATACGCGAACTCGCGGAAGTAGTGGTGGGCGCTCATCTCGCCGCCGTACACGGCATCCTCCGCGCGCATCTTTTCCTTGATGAAGGCGTGGCCACTCTTGCACAGCACTGGCACGCCACCGGCCTGTTCGACCATCTCCACGGTGTTCCAGACCAGGCGGGGGTCATGCACGACCTTGCCACCCGGATGGTGGGCGAGGATTGCCTTGGCCAGCAGGCCGACCAGGTAGTAGCCCTCGATGAAGCGGCCGTTGTGGTCGAAGAAGAAACAGCGGTCGAAATCGCCATCCCACGCAATGCCGAAGTCCGCGCCATGTTCGCGCACGGCGTCGGCGGTGGCGGCGCGGTTTTCCGGCAACAGTGGATTGGGGATGCCGTTGGGGAAGCTGCCGTCCGGTTC
Organism: Stenotrophomonas sp. CASM114; assembly: GCF_049384325.1. Taxonomy (NCBI): domain Bacteria; kingdom Pseudomonadati; phylum Pseudomonadota; class Gammaproteobacteria; order Lysobacterales; family Lysobacteraceae; genus Stenotrophomonas; species Stenotrophomonas sp. CASM114. The sequence goes on from NZ_JBMRGJ010000010.1 coordinate 112,096, forward strand.
GTGGCAGATGCGGATGAACTCGAACGGCAGGTGCGATGCCAGCAGGTCGACGATGGCACCGGCGCCGCCGTTGCCGGCGTTGACAACGATCTGCAGTGGCTTGAGCTTGCTGGTGTCAACGTAGCTCAGCAGGTGCTGGATGTAGGCGCTCTTGTCATGCTGGGCGATCTGGCCGGCGCAAGGCGGCTGTGCCGCGGATGAATCGGCGGCGACCGCATCGGAGATCGCGAACAGGCCGGTATCGGAGCTGATCGGCCGGGCGTTCTCCTTGACCAGCTTCATGCCGTTGTAATCCATTGGATTGTGGCTGGCAGTGACCATCACCCCGCCGGCAGCCCCCAGGTGATCGGTCTGGAAATAGACCTCCTCGGTGCCACACAGGCCGATGTCGATGACTTCGCGGCCGGCACCGCGCAGGCCGGCCGCCAGCGCGTCCTGCAGCGCGGGGCTGGTCAGGCGGACGTCGTGGCCCAGCACCACCGGGCCCGGAGCGAGCTGTGCATTCAGGGCCGTGCCGATCCGGCGTGCCAGGTCTTCGTTCAGTTCTTCCGGCACGCGGCCGCGGATGTCATAGGCCTTGAAGGCGGGCAGGGGCATCGGTCAGATCCAATGTGAGCTTAGCCACTGATTGTAGCCTTTGTCCTGTATGGGAATCGTTTCCATTCCGCAACTCCCGGTGATTGGCTGAAGGTATCGGGTACGCGGGGGCGCCCGTACCGCTTGGCAAGCGGGTATACGGCCGCTGGCTGGGCGATCACGGCCAGGCCAGCCTGCGTCACGTGGCCGGGAGCCAGCAGCAGCCCCAGGAGTTCCTGCCACTGGCAGCCAAACGCGATCACGCCGTTGCTGGCGTACTTGACGTGGCGGAGCAGGACCGGCGGGCGATGGCCGGACGCGGACAGCTGCAGGGATGACGCAGGCTTGTGGCGCGGTTGCTTCCCCCCGCCAGGAATTTCTGGCCGAGCATTTCACCCTGGCGACGCGCCTGTCGCCGCATGGCTGCGTGCCGCGACATCTGACAGGCAGCGTTCACCCTTTTCCAGCGGCCACGCGTCCGTCCCGCGAAGCAGGCCCTCTTCGTTGCAGGTCCGGGCCATCAGTGCGGGCGAGCCGGGCGCCGCGCCCACCACCGGCAGGAGAAACCCCCATGCAACGCAGCCCTTGGCGATGCCTCGGCAATGCTGCGGCGCATCCAGCTCTTTCGTTGCCTCCGGCTAGAATGCGGTCATCCTCAACGTGCAGGGCAGTAGAGCAATGCAGCAATCGACTTCCGGCGGAAAGCGCGGCAAGCGCTTCGCCAGTGCGACGGAGGCCCTGCAGGGGGTGGTCGCCGATGGACAGACCCTGGCCGTGGGCGGCTTTGGCCTGTGTGGCATTCCCGAGGCGCTGATCGCTGCGCTGCGCGACAGTGGCGTCAAGGGCCTGACCGTGATCTCCAACAATGCCGGTGTCGATGGCTTCGGACTGGGCCAGCTGCTGGAAACCCGGCAGATCAAGAAAATGATTTCGTCCTACGTGGGCGAGAACAAGGAATTCGAACGGCAGTTTCTGGCTGGTGAGCTGGAGCTGGAGTTCAACCCGCAGGGCACACTGGCCGAGCGCCTGCGTGCCGGTGGTGCGGGTATTCCGGCATTCTTCACTGCCACCGGCTATGGCACGGTGGTTGCCGAGGGCAAGGAAACCCGCGAGTTCGACGGCAAGCACTACGTGATGGAGACGGCGCTGCGCGCCGATGTGGCACTGGTCAAGGCCTGGAAGGCCGACGAGGCCGGCAACCTGGTGTTCCGCAAGACCGCACGCAACTTCAACCCGGCCTGTGCGATGGCCGGCAAGGTCTGCATCGTGGAAGTGGAGGAGGTGGTGCCGGTCGGTGCCATCGACCCGGACCAGGTGCACCTGCCAGGCATCTATGTGCACCGCATCGTGCACAACGCGCATCCTGAGAAGCGAATCGAACAGCGCACCATCCGCGCGGAGGGCAACTGACATGGCGTGGACCCGTGACGAGATGGCGGCACGCGCCGCCCAGGAGCTGACCGATGGCGCCTACGTGAACCTGGGCATCGGCCTGCCGACGCTGGTTGCCAATCACATTCCCGAAGGCGTGGATGTGTGGCTGCAGTCGGAGAACGGCCTGCTCGGCATCGGCCCGTTCCCGACCGACGCTGAAGTCGATGCGGACCTGATCAATGCCGGCAAGCAGACGGTTACGGCGCGTGCCGGTGCCAGCTACTTCGGCAGCCACGACAGCTTCGCGATGATCCGCGGTGGCCATGTGAACCTGGCCATCCTTGGCGCCATGCAGGTCACCGACAAGGGTGACCTGGCCAACTGGATGGTGCCCGGCAAGATGGTCAAGGGCATGGGCGGGGCAATGGACCTGGTCGCCGGCGTGCAGCGCGTTGTGGTGCTGATGGAGCACACTGCCAAGAACGGCGAGCACAAGATCCTGGCCGAATGCACGCTGCCGTTGACCGGCGTGGGCGTGGTCGACCGCATCATCACCGATCTGGCGGTGTTCGACGTGACCGAAAAGGGCCTGTTGCTGGTGGAGGCCGCGCCGGGTGTCAGCGATGAAGAGCTGAAGGAAAAGACCGGCGTCGCGTTCCGGCGTTGAGGACAACGATGTTGCCGCGCAGCGCCAGCCTCAGGGTTGGCGTTGTGGGCCTCCAACGACGTAGCCGGCGTTGGCAACAAGGTCCGGCAGCAACTGCATGACCGGATCAAGTGCATCGTCGTTGTCCAGCTCACTGGGATAGCAGTGCGCATCCAGCAGTGACCGCAACGCCGACGCCCGCAGCCACATCGTGCCTGCTGTCTGCGGCGTAGGGGTGTCGGCCATCCCCAGCCGCGCCGCCCAGCGGAGATGACGGCGTGTAACGGCGACGGCCTCCGGAGTGGATGCCGCGAACATGCCCAGCGCAGGTTGCTCATCGAACTGTTGAAGCACAGCGTCGAGATCCGCCGTTCCTGGTAGCTGCGGTCTTGCCTCGCCGCTTCCGCGGAGGTCCAGCCAGCAGGCCAGCAACGATGGATCCGGACCAAAAGCCTCCAGGACCTGCACGATGCTGGACAGGGCATTGCCCGCATGGCCGATGATATCGACCGCAGCGTCATGAGGGCGCTGCGCCATTGGAATGAAAACACGGTAGCTCACGCCCAGGCCGCTGGCGGCCTCGCAAGCTGTAGCGATCAGCCCGGGATCATCAATGAGAATCAGCAGGCAGGCCCGCAGGGGGCCGGCGGGCGAAGCCGGGGACAGCGCTTGGCGCGTCGCGTCAAGCCAGGCATGCCCAAGCCGGGCATCCGGTTCCAGCACCGCGCCTTCGGCCCATTCGTTCCAGGCATTGATGAAGACCATGCGTTGGCGCGCAGGCGCCAGGGCCAGGCGTTCATGGATCGTGGTGCGCAACCAGTCGCGGTAGCCACGGGGTGAGGCGTGCAGGTACACGCGGCCGCGGCCGGAACGACGCGCCTCGTTGTCCCAGCCCGGGTTCACGCCAGGATAGAGCGGATAATCCGGCAGTGGCCGCGCTGCGATTTCTGCAGCCAGTTCGCGCCAGTCGCGTACATCGCCATTGAAGGCAGGATTGAGCAGCCACTGCTGTGCCGACAACGAGCGCGGGTTACTCATGTTCGGCGGGAATTCGACGGCGGCATCAAAGCCGATATCGCGCGGATCCGGTCGCTCGAAGCCTTGGACGTAGGCCAGGTGGATCTCGCCCACGCCGTTGTCGCGGCACCAGCGGCGCCAGCGCTCGGCAGTCGCCCGGGCGTCGGGCAGCAGGTTCGGGCGATAGACCAGCAGCATCGGCCGACCCTCGACCTTCAATGCACGGCGGTCGCGCAGGTAGGGCGCGACATGTGCGATGAAGGCCAGATCGTCCTCTGCGCTGTGCTGCTGGCCGATCAGGATGTCGTCGTCGCGGCCGTCCCAGCGTCGTGCCCAGTTCTCGTTGGCCCAGCACAGGCAGAACGGCAGGTCGATGCTGTCATCGGCCAGCCATTGACGCAGCGGGTCCTCCATCAGGGTGCGGCCGCTGAACCAATAGTAGTAGAAGCAGAATGCGCCGATGCCGTACTCCGCAGCCAAGCGTGCCTGGTCACGCATCACCTGCGGGTTGCGCAGGTCATAAAAGCCGAGGTCGGCCGGCAGGCGGGGTTGGATGTGACCCTCGAACTGCGGCAGGGCGCGGGTGACGTTGCGCCACTCGGTAAAGCCCTTGCCCCACCAGGCGTCGTTCTCCGGGAAGGTATGGAACTGCGGCAGGTAGAAAGCGACCAGCGTCGCCGGCATGGGTGACGGCAATGCTCCCTCACGCCATGGCACGTGGCCGATCGCCGGTTCATCGGCACGCCAGCGCAGCTGGGCACTGGCGCGCGCGCCCCCCTCATCCTGCTGCCCCTTGGGGGGCGGCGGCACCCAGTCGCCATGCCGTGCCAACAGCCGGGTGCGCAACCGGTCGCGCTGCGCCTGCGGCAACGGCAAGGCCCGGAACACGGCGCGCAGCAACGGGAACAGCGACTGGCGCAGGCTCATCGGGCGAGGCCTCGCGACAGCGGGCGGTAGGACGGAATCAGCATCTGGGCAACGGTCATGGCGCCATTTTCGGTGCTGGCGGCCATGACGGCAAACGGCGGCATGCTAGCGTGTGACCATGCTGTTCCCCCACGACCTGCCCGATGCCGATGTCCTGCACCTGCCTGGATGGCTGGCTGCGGCCGAGGCCGACCAGCTCCTGTATTCGCTGCAGGCCGAAGTGCCCTGGGAAACCCATCGCATCCGCATGTTCGGCAACTGGGTGGACTCGCCGCGGCTGAGCTGCTGGATCGGCGACCCGCAGGCCCGCTATCGCTATTCCGGTGCCGAGTTCGTGCCGCGCCCCTGGCCACCGGTGTTGCAGGCCATGCGCGGGCGCCTGGAAGCCGAAGGCCACGGCCGCTTCAACAGCGTGCTGCTGAACCGCTACCGCGGTGGCGGTGACTACATGGGCTGGCACAGCGATGACGAGCCGGAGCTGGGTCCGGCCCCGGTGATCGCTTCGCTGAGCCTGGGCGCGGCGCGCCGATTCCTGCTGCGACGCCGCGACGACCCGGCACGCAAGGCTGAATTCGTGCTGGGCCACGGCGACCTGCTGCTGATGGCCGGACAGACCCAGCGCTTCTACCAGCACGCGCTGCCGAAGATGGCGCGGGTGCACGGCGAGCGGATCAACCTGACCTTCCGTTGGATTTCGCCGCGTTGACGAAGAAGGGGTCAGATCCCTTTCCGGCCGGAAAGGGACCTGACCCCGTAACCACATGCCCGGCGAATGCTGCGATCAGCGCGCAACGGTCGGCTGGTCGGCCTGCCCGCTCTGCAGCGTCCAGCCCACCACGTCCTGCGCCAGCTGCTGCAGGCCACGCTCGAACGCGGCGGTCACCGCCGGTACGTCGGTGCTGCCGACCGGCTGCGCCTGGCGGAAGGTGCGGTCAGCGACCACACGCTGGTCGGCGACATGGATCAGCTTGGCGTTGACCTCAATCACCACGGTCGGCGTGGCCTGGCCCTGGTAATCCGATTCGAAGCGGCGCACATCGGTGGACAGCTTGTAGTCGGCGCGGATGCCGGCGGTGCTGCGGGCCACGCCGCGGATGCGGCCGGAATCCTCGAAGCCACGCAGCAGGGTGTCTTCGATCATGTCGGTGGCCGGTTGCGCCCAGCTGGCACCCTTGTAGATCTCAAGCTGCGACGGTGTCGGCCGCACATTGATGCGCGGGCTGTCGACCATGCGCGCGGCGCTGGGCTTGGCCAGTACCAGCTGCCAGCTGGCCTGCGGCCACGCCGGGTCCGCCTTGACCTGCACGGACGGCGAGTACAGCGTCACCGCGGTTTTCTCGCTGCTGCCGAGGATGGAGCAGCCCCCCAGCAGGGTGACCATCGAAGCGGCCAGCAGCAGGCGTGGAAGGGTGGTCGGGCTCATTTGGGTTCGAACTCCTTCGGTGCGTCGCGGCCCAGCAGGTAGCGCGCGGGGTTGTTCTCGAGGCGGTCGCTGACCCGGCGCAGGTCGCGGATCAGGCCGCGCAGTTCGGTCAGCGTCGGGCCCAGCTGGCCGAGGCCATCGTTGGCGAAGCTGTTGATCGCGGCGCGGTTCTCGCCAAGGATCGAATCGGCGTTGCCGGCGGCCGAGTCGAGCTTGGCCAGGGTCGCGTCGAGCTTGTCGATGATGCCGGGCAGCTGCTGCACCAGGTTCCTGTCCAGGCGCTCGATGGTGCCGTTGGTGGTCTTCAGCGTGGTGTCCAGGCTGCGGGCGGCATCGCGCGCGCTGAGCAGCAGCGCCTGCGTGCCCTGGTCACGGTCGGCCAGGCCGCCGCTGATCGTCTCCAGGTTGGCCAGCGTCGCGTTGATCGAGGCCACGTTGCGGTCGCTGAGGATCTGGTCCATGCGCTCGACGATGCGGTTGGCGACGTCGGTGATGTTCTGCAGCGCAGAGGGCGTGGTCGGGATGATCGGTGCCGGGTCCTTGTTGACCGTGGTCAGCGCCGGCGACTGCGGCGTGCCGCCGCTGAGCTGGATGATCGACGGGCCGGTCAGGCTGGTGATCGCCAGCTTGGCGCGGGTATCGGTCTTGACCGGCGTGTTGGAGTTCAGGCGGATGCGCGCGACTACCTGGCGCGGGTCGTCCGGCACCAGGTTCAGTTCGGTGATCGAGCCCACCGCGATGCCGTTGTACTGCACCGGGCTGCCCACCGACAGGCCGGTCACCGCTTCGCGGAACACCACGCGGTACTCCTGCCAGGTACGGTCGGAGGAATATTTGGCGGCCCACAGGCCGAAGGCCAGCAGGGCCAGGCCGGTGATCAGGGTGAACGCGCCGATCAGCACGTAGTTGGCTTTGGTTTCCATGGCTCAGGCACTCTCGATCTGTTCGCCACGCGCGGCGCGCGCGCGGGGTCCGTGGAAGTATTCCTGGATCCACGGATGATCCAGTTTCTCGATGTCAGGCAAGGGTGCGTTGGCCACCACCCTGCGGTCGGCGATCACCGCGACCCGGTCGCAGATCGCGTACAGCGTGTCCAGGTCGTGGGTGATCAGGAACACGGTCAGCCCCAGCGCTTCCTGCAGGGTCTTGATCAGGCGGTCGAACGCGGCCGCACCGATCGGGTCGAGGCCGGCGGTGGGTTCGTCCAGGAACAGCAATGGCGGATCCAGCGCCAGTGCCCGGGCCAGGCCGGCGCGCTTGCGCATGCCGCCGGACAGCTGCGAGGGCAGCTTGTTGATCGCATCGGCGGGCAGGCCGGCCAGCTTCACTTTCAGCAGCGCCAGTTCGTAGTGCCAGCGCTCGGGCAGCTCGCGATGGTGTTCCTTCAGCGGCACCTGCACGTTCTCGCCCACGGTCAGCGAGGAGAACAGGGCGCCATCCTGGAACAACACGCCGGTGTTGCGCTCGATGTGCAGCCGGCTCTCGGCGTCGTCGGCACGCGCGTCGCGGCCGAGTACTTCGATCTGCCCGGCATCGGGCACGCGCAGGCCGAGGATCGAGCGCATCAGCACCGATTTGCCGGTACCGGAGCCGCCGACCACGCCCAGGATTTCGCCGCGGCGCACGTCCAGGTCCAGGTCTTCGTGCACGGTCTGGCTGCCGAAGCGGTTGACCAGGCCACGCACGCGGATGGCCAGTTCGTGGCCCTGGTCGTCGCGCATGTCGATGGAGTCGGGGAGGGCGGATGTGCTCATGTCACCAGTCCATGTGCATGAACCACAACGCCGCGAAGGCGTCGATGATGATCACCAGCGAGATCGTCTGCACCACGCTGGAGGTGGTGCGCTCGCCGACCGACTGCGCGGTGCCCTCGACCTTCAGTCCTTCCAGGCAGCCGATCAGGCCGATCACCAGCGCGAACACGGGTGCCTTGGACAGGCCGACCAGCAGGTGCCGCACTTCCATCGTCTCGTGCATGCGCGCGATGTACATCTGCGGCGGGATGTCGAGGTCGAACGCGCCGACGGTGATGCCGCCGGCCAGGCCCGCGATCATCGCGATGAAGGTCAGCAAGGGCAGGGTGACCAGCAGCGCCAGCAGTCGCGGCAGCACCAGCAGGTCGACCGGGTCCAGGCCCAGCGTGCGCATTGCATCGATCTCCTCGCGTGCCTTCATCGCACCAATCTGCGCGGTGAACGCACTGGCGGTGCGGCCGGCCAGCACGATCGCGGTCAGCAGTACCGCGAACTCGCGCAGGAAGGCGATGTTGACCAGCTCGACCACGTAGATCTCGGCGCCGAAGTCGCGCAGGATGGTCGAGCCGAGGAATGCGATCACCGCACCCACCAGGTAGGACAGCAGCGCCACCAGCGGTACCGCATCCAGCCCCACCTGCTCCATCTGGTGCACGGTGGCGGTCAGCCGGAAGCGGCGGGGTTCCTTGACCAGCCGGGCCGCCTTGACCAGGTTCTCGCCGAGGAAACTGCACAGCGCCTTGATGTTGTGGCCAGTGGCGTGGACGCTGACACCCAGGCGTTCCAGCGCGGCCAGCACGCCGAAATCCCGCTTGGGCTTGGGGCGGTCGTCGGCCACTTCCTCGATGGTGCACACCAGCGCCTGGTGGTCCGCGCGGAACTGCAGTGCGTCTTCGTGCAGATCGGCACGGTGGGCCACGCGCAGCACCTGCAGCACGCCGGCCGAATCCAGCTGCTCGATGCCGGTGGCATCGATGCCGGTCAGCTTGTCGGGAACGCCGTGCAGGACCTCGGCCGCGGCCAGCGCGGTCTTCAAGGTCCAGGTGCCGGACAGGTGGATCAGGCCCGGGTCATGGGCATCCTGTTCGAGCTGGGGGGCGAGGTTCGGGGTGACGTGGGCCATTCGGGTCGCAGCATAACCGTTCTGTATCGGGCTTCGCGTCGAACTCGGATGAATTTCTCCGGTGGGCCCCAGCGTAGGTAATACTACGGCGCATGTCCGCAGACGCTCACACGATCCCCACGCCCCAGGCCACCTACGCACAGCGCGTGGCCTTTGTTTCCGAGATCGCCGGACGCCTGCACAGCTATGGCACCACGGCCCAGCGCCTGGAAACGGCGGTGGTGGCACTGGCCCGCCAGCTCGATCTGGATTGTGAACCTTGGTCGAATCCCACCGGTATCATCCTCAGCTTCAGCGATCCGGCGCAGGCGATCGGCTCCAGCGACATCACCCGCGTGATCCGCCTGGCGCCCGGTGAGAACGACCTGCACAAGCTCAGCGTCGCCGACCATATCGCCGAAGAAGTGTCCAACGGGCGGATGAGCATCGCCCAGGGCCATACCGCGCTGCGCCAGCTGGACAAGGATCCGGGCCGGCGCGGCAAGCTGCGCACCATCCTGTCATTCACCCTCGGCGCGGCCGGCGTGGCCGGCATGTGGAAGCTGCCGTGGCTGGACATCGCCACCGCCGGTGTCATCGGCCTGATGATCGGCCTGCTCGGCATGGTCACCGACCGCCGCCCGGCCACCCGCGAAGCGGCCGAGGCGCTGGCGGCGCTGCTGGCCGGCATGGTCGCCACCCTGGTGGCGTCCTTCATTGGCGCGCTCAACCTCAATACGGTGATCATCGCCTCGCTGGTGGTGCTTCTGCCCGGCATGTCGCTGACCAATGCGGTCAATGAGCTGGCCAGCCAGCACTGGGTGTCGGGCACCGCGCGCTTTGCCGGCGCGCTGACCACCATCATGAAGCTCAGCGTCGGCGCGATGATCGCGGTGACCCTGGCCGACGTGCTCGGGCTGGATCCGGTGATCCGCGCCACGCGGCCGCAGGGGCCGTGGGTGGAGTGGGGTTCGCTGCTGACCGCGGCCTTTGCGTTCGCGATGCTGTTCAAGGCCAACCGGCGCGATTACCCGTGGGTGATCGCCGCCTCGGTGGCCGGTTATGCGATCTCCAAGTTCGGCGGCCATGCCTGGGGCGCGCCGGCCGGCATCTTCCTGTCGGCGATGCTGCTGACCGCGGGCGGCAATCTGTTCGGTCGCCTGGTCGGGCGTCCGGGCGCGATCATCCGCCTGCCCGGCATCATCATGATGGTGCCCGGCAGCACCAGCCTGCGCGGCGTGCTGACCCTGGTCCAGCAACAGGATGTCGGCGCCGGCCAGAGCGTGTTCCTCACCGTGCTCAACGTGGTGATGGCGCTGGTTGCCGGCCTGCTGTTCGGCAACCTGCTGATGCCCGCTCGCAAGACCCTGTGATGATGTCGGTGGGTGTGGACCCCGGTCCACACACCGGAGAATGAAAAACGCCGGCGTCCGCCGGCGTTTTCATTCCAACCTGATCCCGGCCTCAGGCCTTCTTGATCAGGAAATCTTCCGGCTTCTTGTTGCCCTTGGCGGTCAGTTCAGCCATCCAGCGCGGCTGCTTGCCACGGCCGGTCCAGGTTTCCTTCGGATTGGCCGGGTTGCGGTACTTCGGTGCAACCTTGCCCAGCTTGCGGCCGGCGGTCTTCGACGGGGCCTTGGCGGCCGGGGCGGCCTTGCGGGCACGCGTGGCCGGGGCGCTGCCGAACAGTTCTTCGATGGTGTAACCCTCGGTCTTGGCCAGCTTGGTCAGCTGGGCCCGGACCTTGGTGATCGGCCGGCGCTTGGCGACGATGGTCTGCTGCTTCTTGGCGGTACGGATCAGGGCGCCCAGCTCGCGTGCTGACAGGCCGGTCAGGTCAATGCTCATTTACGGTTACTCCGGAAACTAATGTGTGGACGGGACAAGCCAGTCCATGGCGTCGGCGGACAGAATAGAGATGAATTAATCACAGCACAAATGCAGGCGGGTCATGGCGTGGCGGCATGCAGACGCCGTCGCGGTGATTTTGACCGGATTATGTCCGCTGCAATATCGGGGAAGGGCGCGGGCAAAAAAAAAGACCGGGGCAGGCCCCGGTCTTTTCCTGATCAGCCCTGCAGACGCTGCAGCAGGGAGGCCTTGTCCAGGTTCTCCGCGTCGGTGGCGCGGCGCGAGCGGTACTCGTAGGTGCCAGCGGCCAGGCCGCGTTCGCTGACCACCACGCGATGCGGAATACCGATCAGCTCCATGTCGGCGAACATCGCGCCCGGGCGCAGGCCGCGGTCGTCGAGTGCAGCGTCCAGGCCCGCCTCGCGCAGCTCCTGCAGCAGGTTGGCAGCGGCGTCGGCCACGGCCGCATCGCCCTTCGGGTTGATCACGCACACCACCACCTGCCACGGCGCCATCGCGTCCGGCCAGATGATGCCGGCATCGTCATGGTTCTGTTCGATCGCGGCAGCCACCACGCGCGAGATGCCGATGCCGTAGCACCCCATCGCCATCACCGCGGCCTTGCCGTTCTCGTCCAGCACGGTGGCATCCAGCGCTTCGGCGTACTTGCGGCCGAGCTGGAACACATGGCCGACTTCGATGCCACGTGCGATCTTCAGTTCACCGCCGTCCACGGCACGGTCGCCGGCCCGCACGTTGCGGATGTCGGCCACTTCCGGTTCCGGCAGGTCGCGGCCCCAGTTGACGCCGGCCAGGTGGAAACCGGCTTCGTTGGCGCCGACGACGAAGTCGGCCATCGCCGCAACTTCGCGATCGGCGACCACGCGGATGGCCTTGGCCGGGGCGACCGGGCCAAGGAAGCCCGGCACGCTGCCCAGGTGCTCGGCGATTTCCGCCTCGCTGGCGAAGCGCTGCTCGTCCAGGCCGGCGACCTTGGCCAGCTTGATCTCGTTGACCTCATGGTCGCCACGCACCAGCGCCAGCACGAACTGCTGTGCCTTGCCTTCGCCGGCGATCAGCGCCACCGACTTCACCGTGCGCTGCAGGTCGATGCCGAGCAGCGCCGCGACCTCCTCGCAGGTCTTCTGGGTGGGGGTATCCACCTTGCGCATCGTTTCGGTGGCGGCCGCACGCGGCGCCGGATCGGCGGCAATCGCCGCTTCCATGTTGGCTGCGTAGTCCGAGCCGGTGGAGAACACCAGCGCGTCCTCGCCGGAATCGGCGATGACGTGGAATTCCTGCGACGCATCACCGCCGATGGCACCGGAGTCCGCCTGCACCATGCGGAAATCCAGGCCGAGGCGGGTGAAGATGCGGCTGTAGGCCGACTTCATGTTCTCGTATTCGCGCACCAGGCACTCATCGTGCAGGTGGAACGAATAGGCGTCCTTCATCAGGAACTCGCGCGAACGCATCACGCCGAAGCGCGGGCGGATCTCGTCGCGGAACTTGGTCTGCACCTGGTAGAAGTTCACCGGCAGCTGCTTGTAGCTGGACAGCTCGCTGCGCGCGAAGTCGCAGGCGGCTTCTTCGGCGGTCGGGCTGTAGCAGAACACCTGGTCCTTGCGGTCCTTGATCTTCAGCAGCTGCGGGCCGAACTTCTGCCAGCGGCCGGTCTGCTCCCACAGTTCCTTCGGCTGGATGGTCGGGATCTGGAATTCCACGGCACCGGCCCGGTCCATTTCCTCGCGCACGATGCGCTCGACCTTGCGCAGCACGCGCAGGCCCAGCGGCGACCAGGTGTACAGGCCCGATGCCAGCTTGCGGATCATGCCCGCGCGCAGCATCAGCCGATGGCTGGTCAGCTCGGCGTCGCTGGGGGTTTCCTTGGTGGTGTGCAGGTGGAACTGGGAGAGGCGCATCGTCGGCTTCGGATAACGGCAGAGACCTCTATTCTGCCAGCCCGGCGGGGGGAGGGGTATCGGCCTTGCCATCACCATCGGTGTCCTGCATCACCTGGCCACCACCGTCCAGCAGGGCCAGGTTGGCCCGGGCCGTGCTGCACTGCCCAGGGACCGGCGCGGCCGGGGTCTCGGTGCTGGCTGCGGCCTGCGGGGTGCGGGCCTGTTCGCGGGTCTCGAACTTCTTGCCCGCCGGCGGGGTCTCCGAATACTGGGTTACGCCATGGGCGTCCTTCCATTTGTAGACGGGGCCGGCCAAGGCGTTGGCACTGGCCAACAGCAGCAGGCATCCAAGGCAGGACAGGGCACGCATGGCAGACTCCACGGAATGGGCGCAGAACGCCGATTGCAGCATTGGCGCCGACCGCTGGCAAGTCGATTAAACTGGATTCCATGGACCCGATCACACCGCCGCCGCGCTCGCGCACGATTTACCTGCTGCCCAACCTGTTCACCACCGCCGGCCTGTTCGCCGGTTTCTACGCGATCATCGCCGCGGCCAACGGGGATTTCGTCAATGCCAGCATCGCCGTGTTCGTGGCGGCGGTGATGGATGGCCTGGACGGGCGCGTGGCGCGCCTGACCGGTACCAGCAGCGAATTCGGCGTGCAGTACGACTCGCTGGCCGACCTGGTCAGCTTCGGCATGGCCCCGGCGCTGGTGATGTACCACTGGTCGCTGTCGTGGCTGAAGTTCGACGATCCGCTGCTCGGCCGCGTCGGCTGGGCCGTGGCCTTCCTGTATGCGGCCTGCGCGGCGCTGCGCCTGGCCCGCTTCAATACCCAGGTGGCGGTGGTCGACAAGCGCTGGTTCGTCGGCCTGGCCAGCCCGGCAGCAGCGGGCCTGATGATGTCCTTCGTCTGGGCGTTCGCCGATGGCAACCTGGGCTGGGACGGCAACCAGCTGCGGTACGTGGCGCTGGCGGTGACGATCATCGCTGCGCTGCTGATGGTCAGCCGCATCCGCTTCTGGAGCTTCAAGGGGGGCGCTGCCAAGGGCACCCGTTCGGACCGCGTGCCGTTCCTGGTGCTGGCACTGGTGCCGGTGGCGATCGCGATTGCGGTCATCGACCTGCCGCGCGTGCTGTTCGCGGTCGGCATCCTGTACGCCTTGTCCGGCCCGGTGATGTGGGCCGTGCAGCGCCTGCGCAAGAAGCCCGAGGCCGCGTGAGCCAGGACCTGCCCGTGCTGTGGTCACCGGCCCAGCAGGCCTGGCTGCAGGCCATGGGCTACACCGTCTATCACGATGGCCAGCTGGCTGCCGAGCTGGATGCCGCGCTGCAGTTGAGCGTGGCCGAAGCCGAGGCCAGCGTCGCCCCGCCGGAACCGGTGCGGGCCCCCGTGCCGTCGCGCGAACAGCATGCCGGGGTGGCGCCCGCAGCCCGCCCGGAACGGCCGGCACCGCCGCGCCGCGAAACGCCGGTCAGTGCCCCGGATACCGTGCCGGCGGCTGAGCGCCCGATGCCCAGCGGCAACGCGCGCCAGCCGGTGGTCCGCCTGCCGGATCGCCTGCAGATCGCGCTGCTGCGTGCGTCCGGCTGCAACCCGAACGACCCGGCTACGCAGCGGTTGATGGACAGCTGGCCGCTGGACCAGCTGCGCCACGACCCGGCCGCCAAGCGTGCGCTGTGGCCGCAGCTGCGTGCCCTGCGCAAGCGGGGCACGCCATGAGCGCGGTCACCCGGCCCGGCCCGGTCAGCCTGCGTGCGTTGCGCGAGAGCGACCTCAATGCGGTAATGGCGATCGAACTGCGCGGCTACCCTTTTCCCTGGACCCGCGGCATCTTCATCGACTGCCTGCGTGCCGGCTATCCCGGCCTGGCGATGGAGCGCGATGGCCTGCTGGTCGGCTATGGCGTGCTCAGCATCGCCGCCGATGAAGCGCACGTGCTGAACATCTGCATCGATCCGCTGGCACAGTCGCGCGGGCTGGGCCGCCAGCTGCTGCGCGCGCTGGTGCAGCTGGCCGCCGACCGTGGCGCACAGCGCGTCTTCCTGGAAGTGCGTCCGTCCAATACGCCGGCGCTGGCGCTGTATCACAGCGAAGGATTCAACGAGATCGGCCGCCGCCCGCGCTACTACCCGGCTGCACAGGGCCGCGAGGATGCGGTCGTGATGGCGATCGAGCTGGTCGACGGCGATCTGCAGGAAATGCCGCCGCTGTAACGCAGACGGGTTGCCGGCCAGCGGCCGGCACTACCGATGCGTCGCTCACGCCAGCCGCAACGCCAGCACGCCGCCCACGATGAGCGACGCTGCCAGCCAGCGCGTGCGCGGCACCCGCTCGCGCAGCAGGAACACCGAGATCAGCAGCGCGAACAGGATCGAGGATTCGCGCAGCGCCGAGATCATTGCTACCGGCGCCTGGGTCATGGCCCACAACGCCATCGCATACGAGGCGGTGGTGCCGACGCCACCGGCCAGTCCCAGCGGCCAATGCTGCCGCGCATAGTCCAGTACCGCGCCGCCGCGCGTATACAACGCCCACAGCGGCAGCGGGATGCCCGACAGCAGGAACAACCACAACGTGTAGCTGAGCGCGCTGCCGGACTGGCGCGCACCCTGCGCATCGACCAGCGTGTAGGTGGCGATCATCGCCGCGGTCAGCAGCGGCAGGCGCAGCTGGCCGCCGCGCGCCCCCAGTGCCATGCACAGGATGCCGGTGCTCACCAGCACCACGCCCAGCCACGCTGCGGCGGGCAATGGCTCACCGAGCAGGGTACCGGCCAGTGCGACCAGGATCGGCGCGCTGCCACGCATCAGCGGGTAGGCCAGGCTCATGTCGACCTGTTGGTAACAACGCGCGACCAGCCCGTAGTAGGTCACCTGCAGCAGCACCGACGCAGCCAGCCAGGGCCAGCTGTGCGCGGCCGGGAAGGGCAGGAAGGGCAGGGCGGCGGCCGACAGCAACGCGGCACTGCCGGTCACCAGCACGGTACCGAGGAACTTGTCCGGGCCGCGCTTGACGATCGCATTCCAGCTGGCATGCAGCGCCGCGGCAGCGAGGACGAGCAGGAAGATGGAAAGCGGCATCCGCCGATGATGCCATGCGGGGCAAATGGAAACGCCGGGCATCGCCCGGCGTTTCCGATTCCGCTTCGGTGGGTGCCAACCTCTCTCGCCGTGGCAGGGGCCAACCCCCCCCTGCCGTGGCAGGTGCCAACCTCCCCTGTCGTGGTAGGTGCCAACCTTGGTTGGCACGCACCAAAGCGCGGCGTTACAGCTTCGCGCGCTGCTCGCGCAGGCCGGCCAGCTGGGTGTTCCAGTCGACCAGGCGCACGCGCTCCTGATCGACCACCGCCGGTGGCACCTTGTCGGTGAACCTGGCCAGCTTGGTTTCGCTCTTTTCCTGCTCACCTTCCACGCGCTTGATCTCCTTGTCCAGGCGCGCGCGCTCGGCATCGAGATCGACCAGGCCTTCCAGCGGCACCAGCAGCTTCAGCTCGCCCACGATCGCGGCGGCCGCCGGCGGTGCGCTTTCGCCCTCGGCCAGCCACTGGATGCTGTCCAGCTTCAGCAGGAACGACAGCGAGGCGCTGAAGCGTTCGATGCGCACGCGGTCCTGCTCCAGGCCGGCCTGCAGGCGCAGCGGCACCTGCCTGGACGGCGCGACGTTCAATTCGCTGCGCACGCGACGCACCGCACCGATCACCGCCTTCAGCCATTCCACGTCGGCCTCGGCCTGGGCGAAATCACCGGCGAATTCGGCGGCGGTCGGATACGGGCGCAGCGACAGCGTGGTTTCGGCCAGGCCCAGGCGCGGGGCCAGCTGCTGCCACAGCTGTTCGGTGATGAACGGGGTGAGTGGGTGCAGCAGGCGCAGCAGCGCTTCCAGCACGTACAGCAGGGTGTGGCGGGTGCTTTCGGCATCAGCCGCGTCGGCACCGTTCAGTGCCGGCTTGCTCAGCTCCAGGAACCAGTCGCAGAACGCGTTCCAGGCGAACTCGTACAGGCACTGCGCCAGCAGGTCGAAGCGGTACGCGGCGAAATGGCCCTGCGCTTCGGCGGTGGTGGCGGCCAGGCGCGAAAGGATCCAGCGCTCGGCATCGGTGCGCGGGGTCGGCACGCCGGTGAACGCCGCACCTTCGGTGTTCATCAGCGCGAAGCGGCTGGCGTTCCACAGCTTGTTGCAGAAGTTCTTGTAGCCCTCGGCGCGGTTCATGTCGAACTTGATGTCGCGGCCGTGGGTGGCCAGCGCGGCGATGGTGAAGCGCAGCGCATCGGCACCGTGGGCAGCAATGCCGTCCGGGAATTCCTTGCGGGTGGCCTTCTCGATCTTCTCCACCATCTTCGGCTGCATCAGGCCGCCGGTGCGCTTGGCGACCAGGTCGTCGATGGTGATGCCGTCGATGATGTCCAGCGGGTCGAGCACGTTGCCCTTGCTCTTGGACATCTTCTGGCCCTGGCCGTCGCGGATCAGGCCGGTGAAGTACACGTCCTTGAACGGGATCTTCCCGACCAGGTTGTCGGTGGCCATGATCATGCGCGCCACCCAGAAGAAGATGATGTCGAAGCCGGTGATCAGCACCGACGACGGCAGGTAACGGTCGAAGCCGCGCTCGGCCATGGCCTGTTCGTTCGGCCAGCCCAGGGTGGAGAACGGCCACA
Source organism: Stenotrophomonas sp. CASM114 (assembly GCF_049384325.1). Lineage (NCBI taxonomy): Bacteria > Pseudomonadati > Pseudomonadota > Gammaproteobacteria > Lysobacterales > Lysobacteraceae > Stenotrophomonas > Stenotrophomonas sp. CASM114. Next base: position 129,333 of record NZ_JBMRGJ010000010.1, read on the forward strand.
GCTGCGAGGAGAACCAGGTCTCCAGCACGTCGCTTTCCTGGTTCAGCACCACCTCGCTGCCCAGGTTGTGCTTGGCCCGCACTTCCTCTTCGCTGCGACCGACGTAGCAGCTGCCGGTGGCGGCATCGAACCACGCCGGGATGCGGTGGCCCCACCACAGCTGGCGGCTGATGCACCAGTCCTGGATGTTGTTCATCCAGTGGCGGTAGGTGTTGATCCAGTTCGGCGGCACGAAGGCAATGCTTCCGTCCTCGACCAGGTCCAGGCCACGCTTGGCCAGGTCGTCCATCTTCACGAACCACTGGTCGGTCAGGTACGGCTCGATCACCTGGCCGGTTCGGTCGCCACGCGGCACCTGCAGCTTGTGCGCCTTGGTCTCGACCAGGATGCCCAGGTCTTCCAGCTCGGCCAGCACGGCCTTGCGTGCTTCATAGCGGTCCAGGCCCCGGAAGCGTTCCGGCGCGTTCTCGTTCAGCGCCGCCACCGGGGTGAACAGGTTGATCATCGGCAGGCTGTGGCGCACGCCCACTTCATAGTCGTTGAAGTCGTGCGCCGGGGTGACCTTGACCACGCCGGTGCCGAACGCGCGGTCCACGTAGTCGTCGGCGATCACCGGCACGCGCCGGCCGGTCAACGGCAGCACCACGTTCCTGCCGATCAGGTGCGCGTAACGCTCGTCTTCCGGGTGCACCATCACCGCGGTATCGCCCAGCAGGGTTTCCGGGCGGGTGGTGGCAACGACCAGGTAGTCGCGGGTTTCGCGCAGGGTTTCCACGCCGTCGGCATCGCGCTCGACGTGTTCGTAGCTCAGGCCGTCATCCAGCGTGTAGGCGATCGACCACAGGAAGCCGTCCTCCTCGGCGCTCTCCACTTCCAGGTCGGAAATGGCGGTCTTCAGCACCGGGTCCCAGTTGACCAGGCGCTGGCCGCGGTAGATCAGGCCCTGCTCGTACCAGCGCACGAAGGCCTCGTTGACCGCCGCCGATGGCTGCGGGTCCATGGTGAAAGTGCTGCGCGACCAGTCGGCGGAGGTGCCGAGGCGGCGCATCTGGCGTTCGATGGTGTCGCCGGACTGCTGCTTCCACTCCCAGACCTTGCCGATGAAGCCTTCGCGGCCCAGCGAATCGCGGGTCTCGCCCTTGCCTTCCAGCGCCAGGTTGCGGCTGACCACCATTTCGGTGGCGATGCCGGCATGGTCGGTACCGACCTGCCACAGCGTGTCGTAGCCGCGCATGCGGTGGTAGCGCACCAGCGCATCCATCAGGGTCTGCTGGAAGGCATGGCCCATGTGCAGGGTGCCGGTCACGTTCGGCGGTGGCAGCAGGATGGTGTACGGCTCGCCCGTGCCGGACGGCTTGAAGTGGCCGGCCTTCTCCCAGGCCTCGTAGAGGTCGGTCTCGAAGGACGTCGGGTCGTAGCTGGAGGCGAGTTGGGTCATGCGGGGGAACCGGTAATCAAGGCGGAAGGGAGATCAGCGCGACCCGAGGGCGCGGCGGATCTTCTGGTCGGTGTGGTACTGGCTGACCGCGTAGGCGGCCCAGATGGCGGCGGGCAGCCAGCCGATCAGGGTGATCTGCAGGATCAGGCAGACGATCCCGGCCAGCGGCCGGCCGATGGTGAAGAAGGACAGCCAGGGAAGAATCAGGGCGATCAGCAGGCGCATCAAGGGGTCCTCGCCGGGCTCACATGTCGTGCTTGTTGAGGTCGTAACCGGCGGCCTTGTACTGGCGCCAGCGCTCGCGCAGCGGTTCGCGCGCTTCCGGATCGGCCGGAACCACTTCCAGCACGCGTTCGCACTGGCCCAGCCAGGGCTCATCGCGCAGGTTGATCACCAGCGGGCGTGCCGGCGCGTCGGTGCCGGGTACGGCGATCAGCACCAGGGCCTCTTCCTCGTCCATGTCTTCGCCGGCAATCTGGTGCGGGATGTAGGCATCGTTGTCGAACGCCCACAGCAGCTCGTCCAGTTCCTCGGCCTGGGCCTGGTCACGGGCCAGCACCAGGGTGAACAGCCCTGCGTCGTTGGCCTTGCGCGCCAGTTCGCAGACCAGGCGCAACGGCTCGGTCAGGAAGCGGGGCTTGGCGATCAGGTAGAAGTCGGCGCGGGGCATGGCAGGGTCCGGGTCAGGCAAGGGCCCGGCAGTGCCGGGCGAGGCCCCGGCCGGCGTCTGCCGGCCAGGGTCGGGTACGGCATCAGGCGCGGGCGACCTGGTCCAGCAGCCACTGGCTCAGCAGGCCGACCGGGCGGCCGGTGGCCATGCCACGCTTGCCTTCATCGCTGGCGACGCCGGCGATGTCCAGGTGGGCCCAGCGCTGGCCTTCGGTGAAGCGCGACAGGAAGCAGCCGGCGGTGATCGCGCCGGCCCAGCGGCCGCCGATGTTGTAGACGTCGGCGAAGGTCGAATCCAGCATCGGCTGGTACTCGTCCCACAGCGGCAGGCGCCAGGCGCGGTCGAACACGTGCTCGCCGGCGGCCAGCAGCTCGTTGGCCAGGTCGTCGTGCTTGCTCATCAGGCCGGCGGTCTGGTGGCCCAGGGCGACCATGCAGGCACCGGTCAGGGTGGCGACGTCGACCAGCGCGGCCGGCTCGAAGCGCTGTGCGTAGGTCAGCGCGTCGCACAGGATCAGGCGGCCTTCGGCGTCGGTGTTGCCGACTTCGATGGTCTTGCCCGACATCGAGGTGATCACGTCGGAAGGACGGTAGGCGTTGCCGTCGATGGCGTTCTCCACCGCCGGCACCACCACCACCAGGTTCAGCGGCAGCTTGGCCTTGACCGCCGCGACGAAGGTGCCGATGACGTTGGCGCCACCGCACATGTCGTACTTCATCTCTTCGATGCCGCCCTGGGTCTTCAGGTTGACGCCACCGGTATCGAAGGTGATGCCCTTGCCGACCAGCACGTAGGGCTTGGCGTCGCCGCCATTGTTCCACTTCAGCACGACCAGGCGCGGGCGGTTGGCCGAACCGCGGGCCACGGCCAGCAGCGAGCCCATGCCCAGCGCTTCCATCTGGTGCTCGTCGAGGATCTCGGCTTCGGCACCCTCGTGCTCGCCGGCGAACTTCACGCCCACGTCGGCCAGATAGGCCGGGGTGCAATAGTTCGGCGGCAGGTTGCCCAGCTCGCGGGCGAACTCGACACCGGCGGCGATGGCCTGGCCCTGGGCCAGGGCCTGGGCGTCGTCACCGGCGATGGCCAGCTGGGCCAGGCCGGCGTCGTCGGCCTTCTTCTTGCCCAGGGTGGCGGTGTAGCGGTAGGCAGCGTGATCGGCGGCGATCACCGCCTGGCGGATCGCCCAGGCCGCGTCGCGGTCCTTGATGGCCACTTCGGACAGGGTGAACAGTGCGCTGCGGGTAGCGCCCGCTTTCAGCGCGCGCACGGCGTCGCCAACGGCCTTCAGGTACTGCGGCACGCCGAAGCGGGCGGCGTCACCGAGGCCGACCACCAGCACGCGCGGCGCGGACACGCCCGGCAGGTCGTGCAGCAGGGTGGTGGCGCCGGTCTTGCCGGACAGGTCGCCGCGCTGGGCCAGCGAGGTCAGGCGGCCACCGCTGGCGGCGTCCAGGGCCTGCGCGGCCGGGGTCAGGGTATGGTCGGCATACGCGCCGACCACCAGGCAATCAACGGTGGCGGCGGCCGGAGCAACGTGGTTCAGGGTGAATTCGAGGGCCATTGAGCAGATTCCATTGGCGAGTCCGTACAATCGCAGGCCGTTTACGCCCAGACAGTAGACTGGGCGGCACCGCGAACGAACCCCAGAGTTTAAACCACCGCCCCATGCTGAAGCTCGACCGATACCTGCTGGGCGATTTCGTCCAGAGTTTCCTGGCTACCCTGATCGTCCTGCTGGTGGTCAGCGTGGGCGGCGTGCTGGTGGACATCCTCGGCAACATCGCCGACGGACGCCTGCCGGCCAAGCTGCTGTTCTCCCAGCTGGGCCTGCAGTTTATCGCCTACCTGCCGCTGATCCTGCCGCTGGCGCTGATGCTGGGCCTGCTGCTGGCCGTGGCCCGGCTCTACCGCGACTCGGAGATGGCGGTCATCACCGCCATTGGCGTGGGGCCCAAGCGGCTGCTGCGGCCACTGCTGATGCTGGTGGTGCCGGTGGTGCTGCTGGTCGGCGCCTGCTCGCTGTGGCTGGGCCCGTGGGCCGGCCGGATGGCCGAGCAGATGATCATCGAGGCCAACCGCAGCGTGCTGATGGCCGGCCTGGAGCCGGGCCGCTTCACCCCGCTGCCCAATGGCGGCGTGGTGTACCTGTCCTCGATCTCGCCCGATGGCACCCAGCTGGGCAAGGTGTTCCTGCAGCGCCAGAAGGATGACCGCCTGGAAGTGGTGTCCGCCAATGGTGGCCGCATGTTCTTCGAGGGCACCCGCCAGCGCTTCCTGGAGCTGGATGATGGCCACCAGGTGGAAGGCCCGGTGGCCGGCGCGCTGGATTACCGGCTGGCGACCTTTGCCCGCAACGACGTGGCCCTGCCCGACGGTGCACAGACCCGCACCGAGGACGACCCGGAACTGATGCCGACCCTGCAGCTGATCGGCGATGAGCGCCCCCAGGCGCAGGCGCAGCTGCACCGCCGCCTGGCACCGCCGCTGATCGCGCTGGCCTTCGCCCTGCTGACCGTGCCGCTGGGTCGCAGCTCGCCGCGCCAGCAGCGCTACGGCCGCATGATGCTGGCCCTGATGGCCTACATGGTGGGCACCAACCTGATGTTCATCGGCAGTGGCTGGATCGCCAACGGCAAGATTCCGGCCGCGCTCGGCCTGTGGTGGTTGACCGTGCCGCTGCTGGCGCTGGCGATCTGGATGTATGCACGTGATGGCCGCCTGGGCCGCTCGAAGGGAGCCCGCGCATGAGGCTGCGCCCGATGCGTTTCGATCTGTACCTGGGCCAGTCGGTGTTCACCACGGTGCTGCTGACCTGGGCGGTGCTGGTCGGCCTGGACGTGGTGATGGCGTTCTCCGGCGAGTTCAAGGACATCGGCAAGAACGGCTACACCCTGGGCCATGCCGCCGCGTGGGTGCTGTACACGGTGCCGCGCCGCGCCTACACGATGTTCCCGACCGCCGCGGTGATCGGCGCGCTGATGGGCCTGGGCCAGCTGGCCGCGACCTCGGAGCTGACCGCCCTGCGTGCGCTGGGCCTGTCGCGCAAGCGCCTGAGCGTGTCGGTGGCGATCGCGCTGTCGCTGCTGACCGCAGTGATGGTGCTCAGCGCCGAGACGCTGGGCCCGTGGGGGCAGGACCGTGCCGATGCATTGAAGGCCAGTGCCAAGTGGGGGCGGGACATCTCCACCACCCGCTACTCCGGCCTATGGGCACGCGAAGGCGACACCTTCCTCAACGCCCAGAGCGGCGAGGAACAGCTGGTGGGCGACAAGGGCACGCGGCTGATCCTGCGTGACGTGCGGCTGTACCGGATCGCCGAAGACGGCAATATCGCCTCGTTGACCCATGCCGCCACCGCCGAGCACGACAAGGACGGTTGGGTGCTGACCGGGGTGCGTCGCGACACCTTCGGCGAGCGCTCGGCCACCCGCCAGGAAGTGGCGCGTGAGCCGTGGAACTCGAAGCTGGATCCGGCGGCGCTGGCCACCGGCATCGCCAAGCCGCGAAACCTCAGCGTGGCCGAGCTGAGCACCAGCATTGCCTACCGCCATCGCAACGGGCTGGATGCGCGTGATTTCGAGGATGTGTACTGGAGCCGCTGGTTCTACCCGGTGAACGTGCTGGCGCTGTGCTTGGCCGCGGTGCCGTTCGCGTTCGGGTCGCTGCGTAGCGGCGGCATGGGCAAGCGCCTGTTCCTGGGCATCCTGTTTGCACTGGGCTTCTGGCTGCTGCAGCTGTTCTTCGGCCGCATGGCCGGTGCGCTGAAGTTCGATTACCGCATTGCCTATGCGCTGCCGCCGATCGTGATGCTGGCCGTGTCCGGACTGTTGTTCCGGCGCAAGTCGGGCTGATTCTGGTAGCGCGGGGCCATGCCCGGCGCTACCGGGGCAATCCACCGCTTCGGCATCCGTGCCAGGACCACCAGCATCCCGGCCCAGCGTGCTGGATTCTGTAGAGCCGAGCCCATGCTCGGCTGCTTTTTGCGCACCGCCTGCCAGCCGAGCATGGGCTCGGCTCTACAGATCGTGCATCACCGCTTGGGCATGCGCACCAGGCGGGTGCCGCTGGCGCGGTCGTGCCAGGTCAGGCGTTGGCGGTCGACCCAGGCCCACCAGAATCCCAGGCCGCCCAGCAGCAGCGACAGCGTCCCCACCGCGAAGCGCAGCCACAGCTGGCCGTGCCGCAACGGCGTGCCATCGCGCGACTGCAGTTTCAGCCGCCACGGCCGCATGCCCAGCGTCTGTCCGCCACGGCGCCAGCTGGCCGTGGCATACCACCCCGTGATCGCCCAGCACACCGCCCACAGCAGCCACTGCCAAGCGCTGAACGGTGCGATGTTCTCGCGCTGCGCGTGGCCGCTGAAGGTGTAGGCGAGGGTGAACAGCGTGCCGGCCAGCATCCACAGCGCCAGCACCGGCAGCGCGTCGTAGGCCATCGCCAGCATGCGCCAGGGCAGCAGCGCGCGCGGACGGGGCGTTTCGGTAGCGGCCGCAGGGGCCGTGTCGGTGGCAGGGCGGGACATGCGCCGAGCATACGCAAAGCTGGCCGTGCCCGCAGTGGCCCTCGTATCCTGCATGCATGGCCCTTGTTTCCACCCCCGCCGAACGCCGCCAGCTGGTCCAGCAACTGCCCGAGCTGCGCGCCGACGACAGTGTGCGCATCCAGCGCTTCCTCGATGCGATCTGGGCCGAGAACGGCCTGGCCCGCGCCACCCTGGACAGCTACCGGCGCGACCTGGAAGGGCTGGCGCGCTGGATGGATGGACGCGACGGTGGCCTGGCCGGCATCGAACGTCCCGGGCTGTTCGACTACCTGGCCTGGCGCACCCGCCACGGCTGGTCGCCGCGCAGCAACGCGCGCCTGCTGTCGGCGCTGCGGGCGTTCTTCGCCGATGGCGTGCGCCGTGGCGAACGCAGCGAAGACCCCAGTGCGCTGCTCGACCCCCCGAAGCTGCCGCGGCTGTTGCCCAAGGCGCTGGCCGAGAGCCAGATCGATGCGCTGCTGGCGGCACCGGACATCGACAGCCCGCTGGGCCTGCGCGACCGCGCCATGCTGGAACTGATGTATGCCGCCGGCCTGCGCGTGAGCGAGCTGGTGCTGCTGCCGGCCACGGCGGTCAACCTGCGCCAGGGCGTGTTGCGGGTCACCGGCAAGGGCAGCAAGGAACGGCTGGTGCCGCTGGGCGAGGAATCGCAGCACTGGCTGGAGCGTTACCTGCAGCAGTCGCGCCCGCTGCTGGTCGGCAAGGGCAAGGTGCATGCCCTGGCGGATGGTCAGACCCCGTTGTTCATCGAGCCGACGTTGCATGCGCTGACCCGGCAGGCGTTCTGGCACCTGGTCAAGCGCCATGCGCAGGTGGCCGGCATCGACGCGGCGCGGATCAGCCCGCATGGCCTGCGCCACAGCTTCGCCACCCATCTGCTCAACCGAGGTGCCGACCTGCGCGCGCTGCAGATGCTGCTCGGCCACAGTTCCTTGTCGACCACCCAGATCTACACCCTGGTAGCGCGCGAGCATCTGCAGAAGCTGCACGCCCGCCACCATCCGCGCGGCTGAGCGCCGGGCTGAATCGCTGCCCGGAGCCGTGCCGGGCGTCGCGGCCCGGTACCGGCGGCTGTGTCAGAATCCGGGGTCTTCTTCTGCTGCGGATCGCTCCATGCTCCGATTTGCCATCGCCGCCGTGTTCGGTGCGCTCAGCCTGACCGCCTGCGCCCAGCCGGCTCCGCCGGCCGCCAAGGCGCCTGCTGCCGCTGCGGCCAAGGCCAGCCCGGCCGCCAACGCGCCGGCCGACCAGGCGGTACGTGCCGCGTTGACCGCGCTCAATCCGGGTTTCCAGGTCGATTACATCGGTGCCGCGCCGTTCCCCGGCTTCCGCGAGGTCGTCGTTTCCGGCCAGCTGCTGTACGTGTCCGATGACGGCCGCTACCTGTTCCAGTCGCAGCCCTACGACACCCGCGCCAAGGGTCCGGCCAACAGCGAGGGCCTGCTTGGTTACCGCCGCGGCCTGCTGGCCAAGGCCAACCACGGCGATCGCATCGTGTTCGCCGCGCCGAACGCCAAGTACACCATCAGCGTGTTCACCGACATCGAGTGTGGTTACTGCCGCAAGCTGCACCAGGACATCGCCGAACTCAACCGCAACGGCATCACCGTCGAGTACCTGGCGTTCCCGCGCATGGGCCTGGGCAGCAAGGACTACACCGACATGATCTCGGTCTGGTGTGCAGCGGATCGTCGCCAGGCCCTGACCAACGCCAAGCGCGGTGGCAGCGTGCCGGCCAGGAACTGCACCAACCCGGTGGCGATGCAGTACGCGCTGGGCCAGCAGCTGGGCGTGAATGGAACGCCGGCGATCTTCGCGCCGGATGGCACCCAGCTGGGCGGCTACCTGCCGCCGGCGCAGCTGCGTGCCGCGCTGGAGAAGCTGTCGGCCAAGCGCTGATCGCCGCTGGTCTTTTTCTGTAGAGCCGAGCCCATGCTCGGCTGCGGAAACAGCAGCCGAGCATGGGCTCGGCTCTACAGGCAGGAAGCCGGGGATGCGTGTCGCATCCCCGGCTTTTTGCTTACTTCAGGCCATCACTGACCGCCTTGGTCAGCGTGCCCTGCGCATCGTCACCGCTGAACTCCCAGACGAACGCGCCGCCCAGGCCCTGGGTCTTCACGTAACCCATCTTGCGGGTGATGTTGGCCGGGGTGTCGAAGCTCCACAGCGTGCTGCCGTTGTAGATCCAGGTGGCACCGGCGGTGTTGTCGGTGTAGCCCGGCCACGCCAGGTTCTTCAGCACCTTCCAGTCCTCGATGCCGGCTTCATACGTACCCGGGGCGGCGCCGGTCGCGGTCTGGTACAGGCCGTTGTTGGCGTTGGCCACACCCGTCCAGCCACGCCCGTAGTAGCCAATGCCCAGGTTGAGCTTGGCGGCGGGCACGCCGCGGCTGATGAAGGCCTCGATGGCGTCGTTGCTGTTGTACAGCTTCTGGTCGCCGGTGGACGGATCATTCGGCGAATCGAACAGCGCCGACTGGTGATTGGTCTTCGCATCCCACGCGCCGTGGAAGTCGTAGGTCATCACGTTGATGTAGTCCAGGTACGGGTGGTATGCGGCCGGATCGGTGACACGGATCTTGTCGATGCCGGCACCCACCGCCACCGTCAGCAACAGGCCCGGACGCACCGCATCGAGTTGGCGGCGGAACTCGGCCATCAGCGCGGTGAAGTTGGCGTTGTCTTCCGGCTTGCCGCATTCGATGCCACAGGCCACCGGGTATTCCCAGTCGATGTCGATGCCGTCGAACACGCCCAGCGCGGCACCGGCACCGCCGGCACCGTCGGTCACCGGCAGGTTGCCCTTGATGTAGGCGTCGATGCACGAGGCGACGAAGGCCTGGCGGTTTTCCGGGCGCGCTGCGCTGGAGAAGCCGCGCGACCAGGTCCAGCCACCCAGCGAGATCAGCACCTTCATGCCCGGGTATTTGGCCTTGAGCTGCTTGAGCTGGTTCCAGTTGCCGCGCAGCGGCTGGTCCCAGGTATCAGCGCTGCCGCTGACACTCTCGGCGGCACTGAAGGCCTTGGTGTAGTCGGCGAAAGCATCGCCACCGGCACCGCTGTTCGGATCCGACGGCTGGGTGATGCCGACTTCGCATCGGTTGTTGCGCACGTTGCCGAACGCGTAGTTGATGTGGGTCAGGCGTGCGGCCGAGCCGCTGCTGTCGATGTTCTTGACCCGGTAGTTGCGGCCGTAGATGCCCCACTGGGTGAAGTAACCGATGACCCGCTTGCCGGTGGTGCCGCCGTCACCGGCCAGCGTGGTGGCGCTGATTTCGGTGCCCTGCGCCGACGTGTTGCCGGCGTTGTCGCGCGCCCGCACGCGGTAACGGTAGGTGGTCGATGCGGTCAGCCCGCCATCCACATAGCTGGCGCTGGACGGCGAACCGACCAGGCTGCCGTTGCGGTACACGTCATAGCCAGCCAGGCCACTGCCGCCGGTGTTGTCGGTGGACGGGCTCCAGCTGAGCGCGATGCTGTTGGCGGTACGGGTGCCGACCGCCAGCCCGCCCGGCACGCTCGGTGCGGTGGTGTCGCCACCGGCGGCGTTGACGGTGATGGTGATGGTCGCGGTGCTGGCGGTGGCGTTGTTGTTGTCGGTGGCGACCGCGCGCAGGGTGTGGCTGCCGGCGCTGGCATTGGCCCAGCTGGCCGCATACGGCGCACCGGTGGCCACGCCCAACGAGCTGCCGTCGCGGAAGAACTCGACCTTGGCGACGCTGCCGTCCGGGTCACTGGCGGTAGCGGTCACGTTGACCGTGCTGCCGGCGCTGAAGGTGGCGCCGTTGGCCGGCGAGGTCAGGCTGACCACCGGCGGCTGGTTGCTGCCGCTGCCATCGCAGGCACCAAGGTTGGTGTAGTAGGGCGCACCGGCCGGATGGTCCGGCGGCGCGTTCCAGATGTCCTGGTTCGCCCGATAGAGGACGCCTCCTTTCTGCAGGGTATCGCCGGCCCGGTAGATCCTGGCCTGGTCCCACTGGGCCACGCCGGCACAGCTGGCAGCCTGCGCCAGGCCGGGCAGGGCGGCGGTACCGGCGGCCAGGGCAAGCAGCCAGGCCAGGTGGCGGGGACGACAGCTTCGGGTCGAACGTTCGGCACTGCGCACAATCGGGTCGTACATGGGTAAGTCTCCGATCAAAGGGCGCGCGGGCCCCGATGGCGCCGCGCGTGACGCAGGTCCGGGCGTCGCCCGGGAAGGCGACGGAGGGGGCGGACGGGGTACCTGGGGGGCCGGGGAGAGAGTCCGGCGCCAGGTGGGGACAACGTTGTCATCAATCGCGTGGTCAATCCGTGAGCAAGCGCATGGTTCCGGGATTCGGGCGGAGAGCGGCGCTGCGCGCGGTCGGCGGCCATCGGCGGAGCCCCTCGTGGCTGGTCGGGCGCGAATTCATGGGTTTGGCCGGGTGGGTGGGGTCAGGCGGGGACGCCGTGAACCCGTCCCTGGGGGCTTGGCCGCGGCATCCATGCCGCGGACACCCCGCCTGACCCCAACCACCCCGCCTCTGACAGGTTCCTTCGCAACCAGCC